>JAISOY010000107.1 GCA_031275285.1 Bacteroidales bacterium
GACAGTTGTCCGTCAGGCTTTGTACGTCCGGTCATCACCACCCGTCCTTGTTTATCCTTATATTCGTAGGAAAGATGATTGTTTTCGTCCACCATATCCGTACGGTAAAGAGTCCCCTCGCTATAAAAATCATCAGGCGTATAAAAACCATCTTCCAGTACCAGCCATGCCTGTATGTCGTTCCAGGTATTGGTGTTGTACCAGAACCGGTGGGTGCGTCCGTAATCGGGATGCCAGTCCCCGCCGGGGTTCCCCTGTTTAATTACCTTGTCCAGAGGCGACATCTCCAGCACCGTTACTGCGTAGGGATAATTATCCTTGGCCACATCGGCAGGACCGTTACCGTTCCTATGGTAAAAATAAGCCTGTTCCGCCAGGGCGTCGATACGGAATTGCCCGTCGCTTGCCGGACTCTTATAAGGCAGGTATTTCACGGTTTCCCGGCCGAATTCGTCATAGGCGACAGGAGTAATAATATCCGATCCGTCAGGAGAGGCGCCCACAGCTACCGACTGCAAGGGCCGCCCCAGCCCGTCGAAATATTCCATAGTGATCATGTGCTGTGAGGCAGACGGCATCGTTTCCGGTGGTACGGCATTGAATTCCTGCAGGGGTACGATGGTCTGGATATAGTTGTGGTTACATACGGGATCCACTTCGGGTTCCGGAAGATCCACCTCTATTTTTGTTTCGATCACCCCGTTGCCGTTGGTTCCCTCGGATACTACGTAATAAGTGCCGGCAGCCAGCCAGTTGATATACAAGTGGGGCTGCTGCGAAATATTATCCCCTCCGGTACTGTAGGTATATACTTCCCCTCCGGAACGCAACAGGGTAAGGCGGGTCAATACGGAAGCCACATGACTGATCTCCACTGCCATCGGGGTAGTCAGCGTGAACCGGTAAAACACATCGTTATAGGATGTTCCCTCGTATGTATTGGTGAAATCGCCCATATTCAGCGTATTACGGTAAGTGCCCGGAGCGTCGAAGGTACCCGCTTCGAAGGGATAGTCGAAAGCGTCGCCTTTCACTGTTCCTTTTATCCGGGTCATTATTTCGCCGTTATCGCTGTATCCTTCGGAAACTACATAATAAGTACCGGCAGGCAGCTCCGTTTTTTTCAAATACGCATGCAGGGAAGAATTACAGGCGCCTTCCCCTGAATAATCGTCGTTATAGTCAATACGGGTGCCGGCTTCGTTAAGCAGATGGAGATAAGTATTGTCCAGACCGGAACCGCAATGGGAGATCTCCACATTCATCGCCTTTGAGGTCGTGAACCGGTAAAAAACGTCATTAGTGGATTGCCCGTTATAGGCGTTGCTGTACAGGGAAGTATTCCTGGTATCGGTATACAGGAAACTTTTGTTGTACGGAACCGTTGCCGTATGAATGGGCGTATGGTAGGTATCCCCGGGCATTGAGCCCCGAACGGTAGTGGTCAGTTCATCATTATTGCCTGTCGAAAAGCTCTTGGATAAAACATAATAGGTGCCCGCAGGGAGGTTACGGATCAGTAATCCGGCCTGTTCCCCGGATCCGGAATTGCAGGGAATAGTCGCCGGGGGATCGTGGCTCTCGTGCAGGATACCTGCAGTGGTGCTCAGCAGGGCAACATAGGTGTCATATGCTTCGGAACCGCAATGGTTGATCTCTATATCCATCGTAACGGTAGTAGAAAAACGGTAAAAGACGTCGGGACCTTCTCCTGGCCAGGGATATTGATTGGTATAAAGATCTATATTGCGTGTATCTTCATACAGGAAACTGCCGTCGTATGTTCCCATTTCGATGGCCGATGCAAAGTCATCACCGGGCGCCGCCATCCGGCAGATATTCGTCATCCTGGATTCCCAGCCGTAGGCGCCCATGTCGCTGCGGCTGCCGCCCTTGCCCGGGGGACTGCTGTAATCGTAAAAATCGGGGGTTCCTGCATCAATGCAAGGAGAATGGTTTAATAAACGATATCTTCCTTCAGAGAGATCTTCAATATCAAAAAAAGGATCGTTATCAATCACACCGTCTAGTGAGGAAATATTATAATATTCGTTTTTATTCCGGATCAGGCAATATTGCACTTCTGCGGAATGATTCATGGATTGAATGCTGATTTCTCTGATCGTCTCCGTATTATATAAAATATTGTTCAGCAGGTAAAAGGTAAAAAAACCGCCCCAGCTCTGGATCGCGACAGAACCCCGGTTATCGGTAATGGTTACGTTACAGATATCAGCATAGGCTGCAGCATTCTGACCGCTCGGTGCATGGTTCATCACAGGATTATCCCAGGCGTTATTCTCATAGATCAACGAGTTACACATGACATAGCTGAAATACTGACCGACGGCGGACAAGGCAGGCCCATCGCTCTGGGTAATGATGAGATGTGAGAAAAACGGGTAAGCGCTGTTGATATATATCCCGGTGGTGGCTTTTATAATGGTTATCCCGTGTATTTCCGGGGAACAATACGATATTTCTATTCCGCCGTAATCTGTGTAGGGTTCTATTACAACGGACTGCGGACATTCCACGCTGCCGAACAGATAGACGTTCTTATTGATATAAAGCGTTTCCGTGTATTTTCCCGGCGCTATTTTAATGGCGTCGCCGGACGAAGCCTGTTCAATGGCTGTTTGTATGTTCTTCAGGGGTGCCTGTTGGGTCCCCGGGTTATTGTCGTTGCCGTCGGGCGACACGTACCATTGATAGGTATCGGGGATATTCAGGTAATTACCGGGTTCGTTGATGGCGGATTGCAGGGCGATGTCGGTACCGGCAGATAGTACCGTACGGTTTACGGCATTACCTTCCTTCAACCCGGCAAGTTCGCGGAGCATCCGCTGCATCTGTAACGTATCGCAGCCTAATCCCGTCATGCGGGAAATGCTGCGGGACAGCTGCTGGCGATACATCCTGACAGTTTCACTCTCTTGCTTTAAGATTTCTTGTGCGTGGTTTTTTATCGGGAATGCACTCAATAATATGATGGTAAAAAAGGATATTAAACGGATGTAAGATAAAGTTCTCATGTTTTTTAGTATGAAAGTTGATAAAGTAGGAAAGCTAAAAAGTTCATAAAGTTTAAAAGTTTGAAAGTTTGAAAGTTCATAAAGTCGGAATGTCAAAAAGTTAAAAAGTATGAATGATGAACAATAAATGATGAACTGAAAAATTCATAGTTCATAGTTCATAGTTTATAATTCATAGTTCTCCATTTTTAATTTTTAATTTTTAATTCTCAATTGCTTTCCCGATAATGATACCGGTGTTCCTTGAGCACTTTCCCGTTCTGGTCCTTGATACGCGCCAATCTGCCGAAACGGTCATATTCATAATAAATAATGTGTCCGGCCGTATCCGTCTCGGAGGTCACTCCCACCAGAGGTTGACAGGTATAGGTGGTGACCTGCGCGTCGGCCGGGTATATCCTGATCTCGTCCAGCGCATTTCCTTCCTGAAGGGTAAACGAGCCTGTATATGCCTGTTTTTTATAGTGCCATTTCCCGTCGCTCCGGTAATAATAATCGATCACGTATTCCCGGTTGTTAGGAAGCATAAAATCGATCACCATGGAACCGTTACGATACTTATCGCCGGCCGCGGACATGCCTTTTGTTCCTTCCGGACCTTCCTCGAAACTGTAATACCTGAATTCCTGCTCACCGGCATTGGTGATCTTCAACACGGGGTGTTGCTTTTTATATCCCCACAGGTAACTCACCTTCGGTCCTCCTTCATAGGAAACCGTTACGGGATTGGTATAAGGATCGTAGGCATAGTACCGGATTCGTGTTTCCATGGCTCTTCCCGGGCCGGTACTGGCCTCTACGGCGGATAACAGCGCCTTGTCGTTGAATAAGCGATACTGATACTGGGTGACCTGTTCCTTATCTATATGCGTCCTGGTCTGCTTTATCAGGGTGTTGAGTTTCCGGTCGGCTACCAGCCGGCTCCTGGCCACTTCCGCATCCCCTGTCAACTGCTTATCCGGTGCATATTGATACTCATCCGTGATGTAAACGTTCTGGCTGGTAAGGGTCTTTATCTTAGAAGGGAAAAGAAGGGAATTATACTCATACCTCTTTTCTGTCTTCACCCATTTTCCGCCCCAGCGCTCATAGGCCGTTTCGGCTTCCAGCTTTCTGGCCCCGGACTGGATGAGATAACCGAGCATTACTACACCATCCTCGTAGCATCCCGAAGCATCGAGAGGTCCTACGGTTTTGCGCCAGGCAATCCTGGCACTGCCCATGATATCTGTTTTAAAATTACGGTATTGGTATACAGTCCGTGAAAGCGTATCCCCGTCCCGGTTAAATGTTTCCTTCCTGATCAATTGCCCGATCAGCCAACCGCCCCTGTTATTTTCGTAATACGGACTCAGTTCAAAACGCCTTACCGGATACTCGGCATTGACATTATAGGTATATACCGTTTTACCGGTAGTATTGTTCAGGAATATATCGGGCGACCGGTATTCCGTCACCTGTTCGTACATCACCGGAGCGCCTGCCGAGTAAAAAAGATCCGTAAGGGAAGACGAATAGTAGGTGCGGACCCTCGATGTTCCGATAGCCCCTCCGTAATTTTTATCATACTGTGACATATAATCATTACATGCAACTTTCCAGCGGGATATGCCGTCGCCTTCCTCGTCTTTACCATATTTAAATATACGGTAGGTACCGGCGTCCATATCATTCGGAATGTCGTGGATAGAGGCTATGCGCAACCCGCCGCATTGTACGATTCCGCCGTTTTCGGTCTTATATTGGTGCGGTTCGTAGGTAAAATGGGTTTCTCCCCCGGTGGGGTATATGATGGTTTTCAACATGCCGCACCGCATGGTGGCTTCGTTTGCTTCTTTTTCCGCGCCGCCGATGGCAATATTGACCCGGGAATCGTTATTGAGAATGCACCCGGTTTCACACCTGGGAACGGCTGTAGTATTTCCGGCGCCGTTGTAGTAGCCCCAATGATCGTAATCCCTGCTCTTTCGCAGAGGAAGCTGGTTGAATTCATAACCGAACCGGTAAGTTTCTATGATCTCGTTTTTACTGTTTTTAATACGGATGGCATCCAGCTTAAACCGGGCATCTTCCGAAGTAGGAGTAGAGGTACCGGTCGTATATATCCCGAAATCGCTGGTCTCGAATTCGATCGTCCGGATCTTCCGGCCATTGTTATCCGCAATGACAATATATTTCAGCCTGGCTTGTTCTCTTCCTGTGGAATAAAAATATACGGTTCCCCCGCGATACCTGATCTCCGCCAGTTTCCGGCTTCTTACATAGGAATTGGGATGATTGACTGTTGAATTGAACCGGCAACCGTTTACCGGAGTCAGTTCTCCGGAATTTTCTACCGCATAGACAGTATTATCTGATTGTCCTTGTATCACCGACGCGACATAAGGAAAGCCGACGTTACTACAACCCAGCGGGTTATATTGTGCAGATATAGATGTACTATCTTCTATAATCACCATATCCCCGTTATTGTAAATGGTTTCGCCGGATGAATCATATCCGAATGAGAGCGTGTCGGCTTTGTTCCCTGAAATGATCCTGGATACCTTCCATCCGGTAACGGCTACATTTGTCTCGACGGCTCCGGTCAATTTGCCGGTTGTTTCCAGAATGTCCTGGAACAGGTAATGTATGCCCTTTTCATCCTTTATTTCTATCCTGTTGATCTGGTTGATGGAATTTTCGCCATGGGTAATCTCCACCGGGTCGTACGGAACGGTGACCCTGCTGACCGCACTTCCTGACTTTTTGAAAAAAAAGCCACCGCTCCGGTCCAGCAAACGGTAATAAAAATCATCGGGCTCTTCGTCCGCCCCTCCGTCTGCCATATTTTTTTCATAGATGCAATCGTTTGCCCCTACCTTGGTATTTTTCAGGTATCCGACGCCACCGTGAGTTTTTTCATCCGGAAGCCCTCTTACCGAACGGGATACCGAAGGTTCGGCATTGAGTGTCCACCCTATGCCTACCCAGCCTGAATTTTCATTTACCTTGATGCCGGATGCATGGTAGCTCAAAGTTATAGGCAATGTTATTTCCCCCGCTTTGATCTCGTACAGCGGAATTTCTATTTTCACCAGTCCGGTACTATAATCTACAGGATAATTGATGTATTTGGCAATAGCTGCCGCTTCCGGAGAAGCCGGAATGATCTCGGGCAATTTCAGTTCTTCCTGCGCATGACCGGTTAATACATGTCCTGCCAACCAAAAAAACATCCATACTAGGTTCCATTGTATTTTTCGCATATTTAAAGTATTTTCAGTAATTGATTTTCATTGGTAAATAAGTTCATAAATCTCAGATATTTCCCCCCTTTCCTGAAAAGAAAAAACACTGATTTCACATCATCTATAATGATCAGATCTATAAAAGTGCCATACTCTCGAAATAAATCTTTCTCTTAAATTATCGTCTTTATTGCCGATCAGTATGTATATTTCTCATGGATATTTCAAATACTCCTCTATAAATTTAAAAATATCACGCCACTAAAGTAAATAAAAATGGATAAAAAACAATTCTAAAGAATAATTTCTATCGAAATTTATATATATCCCAGAACGAATTCCACCCTTTTTTCCGTATTCACTTTCGGTACTTCCAGTATCCGGTATCCGTAATTCAGGTATGTCTCTCTCATATTTTTGTAGGTCAGTACAGCTTCTTCCCAATCCTGTTTCCTTTCGCCATCCGTATGGTAGATCTCTTCCCATGGAGGGAGCAAAAATACTTCCGGACAGTATATATACTTACTGATGTCGCGCATGACTTTCTTCGGGAATTTCATTCCTATCATTCCCGCATAACACAATGTATCCGGTATTCCGCGATCGAAAAATACCGGCTCATTTCCTGCCACACCGGCTTCTGTTTCCAGGTAACTCCGGACAGAGCGTTCAAGCATCAGCGTTGCATACCACTCCTTATTTTTCCAGGGTAAAGCATCTCCGTCTGATTCCATCTGCTCCCTGATGATTTCACGGGCAACCTCAGGCACGCATTTGTATCCCTGCTCTTTCAGGGCTTCCAGTAAAGTGGTTTTTCCAACGCCCGGCCCTCCGGTTATCACAAAAAAACGATAACTTTTACGGTTCATTTTTTAGTTTGAAAGTTTATAAAGTTTGAAAGTTTGAAAAATCGCAATACACATATCCGGCCTAAAGATAATTATTCATAGATTATCAGAACAAGATTATTCCATATAAATCAACTACTTATACATATTTTTTTTATTTTTTCCAAAAAACATTTGCTTTTGTTACGAAAATTTCGTAGCTTTGCGATATATTCGTAATCAATTGTGTGTAATGGAAAAATTAACCTATCAGGAAGAAGAAGCCATGTTGATCTTATGGCGTTTGAAAAAAGCTTTTGTCAGGGATATCCTGGATCAGTACCCGGAACCGAAACCTCCGTATACAACACTGGCGTCTACCGTGAAAAACCTGGAACGTAAGGAATATGTTACAGGCCGGAAATACGGGAATATTTTCGAATATACTCCCGTTGTATCTGAAAAAGAATACAAAAAACAGTTCATGTCGGGTTTTGTGAAGGATTACTTCAGTGATTCCTACAGCAACCTGGTCACTTTTTTTGCCAGGGAACACAGGATTTCGGCCGACGAATTAAAGGAGATCATCCGTTTAATTGAAAATCAGGAGAACCCATGAATACATTTTTATTGTACTTATTGAAAGCCAACATTATCCTTGTGTTGCTATACGGGTTTTATGCATTGTTCCTGAAAAGGGATACCTTCTATGCACATCACCGCTGGTACCTGCTGTTGACCCTGCTGGCCATCTTCTTTTTCCCGCTGATCAATGTTGCTTCATGGTTTTCAGGAAGTGAAACGACCGTTATGGTTTCCGGATATGTTCCTTCAGCCTCCGAAATATATCAGATATTGTTCAGCATTTATCCGGAGGAGATCACCATGGTGGGGGAAACTGCGGCTGAAACACATGCTGCTTTTAGTATCAATTGGGTCACCATGTTGGTTATATTCCTGGGATCAGGCGCCGCTTACTTTGCCTGTAAGCGTTTGATCCAATTTTTACGTATCATGGGCCTGGTCCATCGTTCCCGGAAACAATCCCGGGGTAACCAGACCGTGGTCATCATGGATCATTCGTCTTCCCCGTTTTCATTTTTCAACTGGATCTTCCTGCCTTCGGACAGGTATTCGGAAGAAGAACTGGACGAGATCTTTGAACATGAACGGATCCATTGCCGCAACTGGCACTCAGCAGATATCCTCCTGTCCGAACTGGTCACCTGTCTATGCTGGTATAATCCTGTTGCATGGATGATGCGCAACGATCTGCGGCAAAACATCGAATACTATACCGACAGCCGTATCCTGAAAAAAGGGTTCGACCGCAAGCATTATCAATATCACCTGTTGAAAGTAACCGGTAATGGCCATTATTCCATTGCCAATCATTTCTATTTCAATCACCTAAAAAACCGAATTATGAAAATGAACAAGAAAAGTTCCCCCCGCGTACTTTATGCCAAATATTTGCTCGCCTTTCCTTTGTTGATGGCTGCGATGTTACTTGTACGCGCTTCCGGTATTGAGGAAAACATTACATCCGTTTCCGAGACAGGGCATTTGGCCTTGTCAGACGAACAGATAATACTTCCGGAAAATGAACCGGACCCTATGATAGCAACCATAGTTCAGGATAAAGATGCTGTAACCGAACAGCCGGTTATTAATCAATCCCTTCGATTGACCCCGATCGCTATCGGAACTCCTGACGGTTATACTGTAACATCGGATACTTTGCCGGAAGGCTTTTGGATCAGGGGTATATCATCTTCCCCCTTGATTATCATCAATGGAAAAGAAACATCTACAGAAACCTTTTCCAAATTATCCCCGGATAATATCCATTCTTTCAGTATTCTTAAGAATGCAAGCGCTACAACTCTATACGGGGAGAAAGGAAAAAACGGGGTAGTGCTTATTGTAACAAAAGACGCTCCTGATGAAATGAAAAAAGATAAAAAAGAAGATAAACCTGAAGAGTCCCGTACATATAAAGTACCGCCAGATGTTTCTTCAACAAAATTCTTTATCCGGGGTATTACATCTTTCGAAGGGAATAATGCATTGATCATTCTCGACGGAAAAGAATCAACCGCAGAAAGGATCACTGAGTTATCCCAGGATAAAATCCTTTCTTTCAGTATTCTTAAAGATAGTACCGCCACAGCCCTATACGGGGAGAAAGGAAAAAGCGGGGTAATCATCATCACAACCAAAGATGCACCGGATGAAATTGAAAAAGAGACAAGTACCAAAAAAGGGACATATATGAAAATGGAAGTCGAATCCGAAAAAACTCGAAAGCCTATCGGGGTCATTCAGGATTACCGCATACGTCAGGGATTGAGCAGAAATCCGAATATTTCCCCTCCCGCTAAACCAGAGGACATTACCGAAAAATCAGACATTATCACCCGCATGTCGGTCGGATTTGAGGACGACGCATATTACGTAATGATTAAAGGTTTTGTACTCGCATATCATCCCGGGGATCAATTATCAGTATATGTAGATGGAAAAAAAGTTGAAGCTGTGGAACAATTATCCGCTTCAAATACTAACCGGGTAATCGTATTAAATGACCAGCCTGCCAAAATGTCGAGAAAAACATCAAAGACAAAAACGGGAACATCTTACACTTACATGCTAGAACACATTGCCAATTAAAATTATCTATCAGCCATCCCTAAACGATCTTTGAAAACACCAATTTTGATTTCCAGCTCTGTTTTTAGTTCCGGATGAGTCATGGTTCCGCAGTTGTCATCAAAATGGTCATAATACTGTGGCAGGAAAAATGTTTCGATAATATCAGTCCCACACTCCGGGAAAAACGAACGGGCGGCATTCAATACATTGCCGCCCTCATAACTGACAGGGTGAACTACCCAGTCGTAGCATGGGGTTATTACTTCCCGTAAACACAATGATTCCCTTTCCCATAACGGTGACTATTACAAGTTTATCTCCTTTACAACCCTGTAAATAAGGATATTTTATTTATATGTGAAAATATATGGAAAAATGGCACAACTTATCGTTTTTTATTGTATATTTGAAGAAGAAACAATTGCGCAATTTATGATCTGAATCATTACTTAAAAGACGATGTGTATGGTATAAACTTCAAAAGATGTACATACGGATTTTTCAGATGAAAGCGTTAGCTTTTCCAGGCAACCGGGAAACTTCCACCAGATAGGTAAAACCTTTTATTCATACGTAGTTCATAAGGTTATACCTACTTCTCTAAGTAGAAAAGGAAGTCAATACGGTTGCTTTTTGTTTTGAATGGTTTAATTATTTATATTTGTCATAGTGGTGAAAGATCATATCTCTTGTTATAGCATGCATGAATTAAAAATAGTGATTAATGAGGCGATTGATAATTACATACTTATGGGTGTGTGTTTACTCCTTATTTGAATGCTCAATCTATACAAGGCGTAGTCTGTGACCAGGAAACCAGAAAGCCGGTGGCTGATGTACATGTTTATCTGGATGGCACCTCTATTCATACCATTACAGATAAAAGCGGAAAATTTGAGTTAAATGCAAAAAAACTACTGCTCAACACCCATCTTGTATTAAAGCATGTATCTTACGAGTTAGCACTGATACCTAATCCTTTCTGGTCAGGAATTGATACCTTATTTCTAAAGGAGGAACTAAACCCGATCGAGGAAGTCGTGATCCGGACAGATCGCTTTAGCCGTAAACAAAAGCTAAAGGCTTTCAGGGAACAGTTTTTAGGAAATACCCGAGGTGGAAAGGCTTGTAAGATCCTGAATGAAAAAGATATTCAACTCGTATACCATCCGAATTCCAGAACTCTTTCCGCTTATGCCGATCATCCGGTAATTGTCAGGAACAGTTACCTGGGATATGAGATCGAATTTCAATTAGATGAATTTAGAATTATGTATTCCAATGATAATACGTTGGAGTCCGACTATGCCAAATCCGTTTCCCTAATGGGCCCCAGATCTTTTAAAGATCTAAGCCCTGAGAATTCAATCATCAAAAAGCGGCGCGATCTCAGTTACCAGACTTCTCCACGGAACTTTTTCCATCACCTGGCCAATCAAACTTTATCAACCGCCGGATTTAAGCTATATTATGAGACGGAATCCAAACAAGAAATACCGGATAGCCTGAAAAACAAATCCTCCGGCACACTGCTTACTCTTTTAGGCTCAAATGCAAAACTAAAAACGTCCGTTGAATTCCCACCCGACTCCTGCTTTATCGTAAAAGATATCTCCCCTTTAAAAACGATCATCCTCAACCCTGATTTCGAGTTTACCCAGGAAGATACCGGGATAGAAGAAAAAGTATATGCCGATATTAAGATTCTTCACAATGATCTATGGTCCAGAACTTTCTTTCTTACCGATTCATTCATGGTAGACCCATACGGAAATACCGACCGGATTAAGAAAATCATTTTTTCGTGGAGATATCAATGGTACCGGGTAGGAGAAATGCTCCCCCTGGATTATCAGCTTTCTGAATAATTCTACTATTATGAGGCTTAAAACTATTTTTTCGCTTTGTATCTCCATTATTATTCATCATGCCTATACCCAAAACATACAAGGTGTGGTCTGTGACCGGAAAACAAAAAAGTTTGTGACAGAGGTATATGTTTTCCTGAATGATGCCCTTTCTCCAAAAAGCGTTTCCATATCTGGTTTTGACTCCTGAAAAATGGTACTGTAGCCGGATCCAACCAGCATCTGGTAGTATTTTTAGTGATATACGATGAATCGGATAATCAATGGTCAAGAATCATTTTTTTACTGGCTCGTTGATAATAAATCCATATGGAAATATCGATAAAGTGGAATAAAATAATTTTATCTTTAAACTTTTCGGAATATCGTATAGGAAATATGCTACCTTTGGATTATTTGATTCGCCGGTCATCTAAATAAAATATCAATGAGAATCATTATTATTGCATTAAGTTTGCTATT
This sequence comes from Bacteroidales bacterium, assembly GCA_031275285.1. NCBI lineage: Bacteria > Pseudomonadati > Bacteroidota > Bacteroidia > Bacteroidales > Bacteroidales bacterium. The sequence continues at coordinate 12,078 of JAISOY010000107.1, forward strand.
AATTGTTCCTTGTGCATATGCGCAAATATTGAGCGGATCTGTTTATGACCTTGTCACCAAACTACCTGTCAAAGATGTGCATGTATATCTTGATGGAACCTCTTATCAAACAACCACCAATGCAGATGGAAAGTTTGAGTTACTCATAGAAAAAAAGATAAATACAAGTTTAATATTCAGACACTTATCTTATCATACAGAATCTATCCCGGATCCATTCGAAAAAGATCTAAGTAAGATTTACCTGGAAGAACAGGTGGATTCCATAAGGGAGGTGGTCATCCAGACAGACCGGTATAGCAGGAAGCAGAAAATGAAAGCATTCCGGGAGCAGTTCCTGGGAATGAATAAAGCCGGAAGGTCCTGCAGAATACTGAATGAAGATGATATCCAACTTTTTTATAATGCTAATACAGGAAAATTATCGGCTACTGCTGATCAGCCGCTCGTTATTGAAAATAAATACTTAGGTTACAGCATACAGTTCAATCTGATCAGTTTTGAGGCCTATTATGGAGGTTTATTTCTCACAGGTTCTTCTTCTGCAGGACATTTAGGTAATAATAGTATTCGATTCTCTTTATTTTTGGGAACATCTTTATTTACTGACCTGGAGCCTAATAATAAAATGATAAAAAAACGCCGGGAGATTATTTACACCAATTCGCCCCGTAATTTTTTCAAAAATCTTTCCCAGAATACATTAGAAGCATCGCATCACCGTGTCTTTCATGAAGGTTTTCTTACTGATCCTCACACTCTTTTCAGTATTAAGGATACCCTTCCTATAAAACAGGTACGGATCAATGAGGGAATAAAACCTTTAAAGTGGTCAGAAACGGAATATATTTATTTAAAAATGAGTGTACTACACAAAAGAGACCAGTCTGATATTTATTTCCTTACAAATGCTTTTTCGATTGATCCATACGGAAATACCAATATGGTAGATAAAATCCGTTTTACCGGGGAGTTTGGGCAACAACGTATCGGAAATATGCTACCGTTGGAGTATGACATAGATAGTAATATAAAGACCACCAATACTGACCGTTTATCTTTTAAGGAAGCAGATCCCGGACAACTTTTCCAGCAAATGATAGCGCCTTACCAGGGGAAAGTGATCTACCTGAATTTCTGGGAAACATCGTGTGGTCCGTGTCGTGCCCAGATGGCATATATGAACACCTTGAGGGAAACCTTAAAAGAAAAAGATGTGGTCTTTATGCATCTGGCCGTTAATTCTCCCGAAAATACATGGAAAAATCTGATCACAAAAATGAAATTGACGGGGGAAAACGTCGTCCATTACCGGTTATCCGAAGAACAACAACTCGAAATGGAAAACAGGTTTCCTTTAGATATTTTTCCCACTTATATGTTAATTGACCGGAGCGGTAAGACCATCTATACAGACGTAGTTCCTCCGACCGAAAAAGAAGCCATCACTCAACGAATAGAAGAATTATTGAATCAATAATAGGTGAATAAATAGCTACTCCTATGGCTTAGGTTTTTTTTACTTAAAGCCAATGGCACCATATACGACTCCTTCTAAAAGAGCCGGTACAATAAAGACATCGTTACGCGAATCGTAAATAAAATCTGCAGGCCCACCCATTCTGGTAGTCAGTTTTACCTGCCCGCTATCGCCGGATTCCAGATTCAGCCACCTGATTACTCCCCGGTTGCCGAATGTCACCCAATCACAGAAATACAGCTTTTGACCATCCAAAGCCAATCCCCAAAGATATCCTTCATAATCGCCCAATTGCTGATAAGTTTCCTTTAACATATCAATAACACCCAGTTTCCCGTTAGGCAGGCTATCCGTGCCGAAGCTGGTTACATACATTTTGTTGTTGTTGATCAGCATGGTCGTAGGAGATACAGTTTCCATCCACCTTTCAAACGCCTGTTTCCCGATATCCACCTTATAAATGGCATCAATGTCGGTAGCAGATACATATAACGTATTGTTGTCGGCAGCCACAATTCCTGTAAGTTGTTTGGTACCTTCACCTGAAAAATTTAATTCAAATATTTTTTTCTTCGACTGCAGATCTATACCTACCACATGATCGACATCACAGATATACAACTTCCCTTGTAAAGCACATATCCCATGTGGACTGTTCAACCCTGTTATATATTTCATGGTTACATTTTCCTGGCTACCATCACTTTTAACCCGTGAAATATATCCATTTCCATTTTTCACATACCTGTTGTCTCTTTCTCCGGCATTAGAGAGATAGAAATAACCGCCATATTGCGTAACACTTACAGGCGCGTCAAATCCCCTGTAACTATACTGGTCCTGGGCAAAAATTGCAGATGAGGTGAAAACACTGATGAATATCGCTAAGAAGTTGATCTTTGACATGATATATCGTTTAAAGAATACCAATAAATTAATGCCATTTAAAAAACAATAAATAGCACCGAGTGCTTAAAATTGTTTTGGTGGCGCAAAATTCATTCCATTTTACACAATTGCTTTCACAAACTATTCCCACATACATAAAAATGATATTATCTTTGAGCGTTGTCATTTTAAGCCGGTATTTTTTATGAAACCACCCTTATTCGGAAAGACTTTTCAGGAAATATCACAAATCGTGAAAGATTTGTCCCTTCCGTCTTTCACTGTAAAACAAATTTCTGACTGGTTGTATAAGAAAAAGATATCGTCTTTGGATGATTTGACAAATTTATCCTTAAAAAGCAGGGAACTACTTAAAGAACATTATACCTTAGGTTTAAAGGCTCCGGTAGCTGAACAAATATCCAAAGACGGTACAAAAAAATTTCTATTTCCCGTATTGGAAGATAAGTATGTAGAGGCAGCATTTATTCCCGACCGCGACAGGGCTACTTTATGTATTTCTTCCCAGGTCGGGTGTCGTATGGGCTGTTCATTTTGCATGACAGCGCGACAGCCAATGAGGGGTAACCTGAATGCTACTGATATCCTCAACCAGTTTCAAAGTTTACCCGACCATGATGTGTTGACCAATATCGTGTATATGGGTATGGGAGAACCATTTGACAATCTGGCAGAAGTCATGAAAAGCCTGGATATACTGACCGCTGATTACGGGTATGCCTGGGCATCTAAACGCATTACCGTCTCAACTATTGGCATACTTCCTTCTGTGCGTCATTTTATGGATAACAGCCGTTGCCATCTGGCTGTAAGCCTTCATCATCCCGATCCTGCGGAAAGACGGAAACTGATGCCGGTTGAAAATAAGTATCCGATAAAACAAATCATAGACTTACTCAAAACATACGACCTGAACCGCCAAAGGAGGATCTCCTTCGAATATATTATGTTATCAGGGATCAATGATTCAAATCAGCAGATAAAAGAAATGGTAAAACTACTATCCGGGTTAAAATGCCGGGTAAACCTGATCCCATTCCATCCTATTCCGGGAAGTCCGTTTATACCATCGGCAACATCTGTTATCCGGCAATTTGCAGAAACGCTTAATGAAAAAGGGATCGTCACAACGGTCAGGCAATCACGTGGAATGGATATTGATGCAGCCTGTGGAATGCTGTCAACTGCCAGGAATCAATAAAATAAAACTGCTGTTATTTTTATTTAGATTGATTATAAATTCTAAAAACATATTACTATTTTTGCAGTGATTTTTTACGGAAAATGGAATCAGCCAATTTACCGGAACCGAGAAGATGACATCAAAAAATAATCTATGGCTGTAGATCAGATGTTCTAATTGAAAGAACCGGATAGCATTTGACATAGTAGCTAGTAATAGGAAAGGATTAACTATGGCATAATGCACGATAAATTATATATTAGGCAATTATGAAAAACCAAGTCGATATGAAAGAACAGGTAAAAAATATTTTTACCAACTATCTGGAACGGAATGGTCATAGAAAAACCCCCGAGAGGTATGCCATATTAGATGAAATATATTCGCATGATACTCATTTTGACATCGAGTCGTTGTATATTTTAATGAAAAACAAAAATTACAGGGTTAGCCGGGCCACACTTTACAATACCATCGATCTTTTATTAGACTGTAATCTAGTGATAAAACACTTATTTGGAAAGAATATTGCCCAGTTTGAAAAGGCTTATCCTGGAGCACAGCATGAACATATGATCTGTGTAAAAAGCGGCGAGGTCATCGAATTTTCGGATCCGCGCCTACAACAGATCATTCATGAAGTCTGTGAGAAAAATAATTTCTCTCCTATCCAGTATTCCCTATACATTTACGGGGAAAAGAAATAGCATCTTCCAGAAAGATCGTGGTTATGTCCCGTTAACGCTAAATCAAATATCAGTCAAAAATTATCTGTATCACGTCTTACTAGCATTATTTTTATTAACTTTGTGAAAAGTTTTTTATGAAAAAGGTAAAGAAAGTATTGTATTTTTCATTGGTGGTAGTATTATTCCTGGGTTCGGCATGTAACAGCAAAAAGAATAATGCCGGAAAACAAGTGGATGTAGAGGAGGTTCCTTTAAAAAAGACAACCATTGAATTTACTGAAATGGAACATAATTTCGGTAAGGTGAAAGAGGGGGAAAAAGTAAAATATAATTTTGAATTCACAAATACGGGTGATGCCGACTTATTGATTCAGAAAGTCAATACGTATTGTGGCTGTACCGTACCCAAATATACTAAAAAGCCTATCTCTCCCGGAAAAAAAGGAACTTTGGAAGTGGTATTTGATACCAAAGGACGTCCGGGAAAACAACAGAAAAATATCTCCATAGCTACCAATACAGAACCATCGACAAATATTTTAACCCTGGTAGGTGAGGTAGAATAAAAAAAAGAATAATCATTAATCATTAATCATTAATCATTCATCATTATATGACAACATTATACGTTTTATTACAGGCCACAGAAGGTCAGGGTGGAATGGGAGCCTTGGGATCTTTCCTTCCTTTATTGTTGATTATCGTTGTTTTTTATTTCTTCATGATTCGTCCACAGATGAAAAAACAGAAAGAATTGAGAAATTATCGTGATAGTCTGCAAAAAGGAGATAAAGTAGTTACTACCGGAGGTATATACGGTAAAATTACAGGAATCAGCGATGGTACTGTTGAAATGGAAATAGCCAACGGACTTACCATAAAAGTAGATAAGTATGCTATTTTAAAAGATTCAACCGATCTGGCGGCACAAAAATAAACCGGTTCAAACTTGTACAAAACCTCATCCTTCCAGACAAAAGGGTGAGGTTTTTGTTATTTTTACAAATACTTTTTTGAAAGATTCATTTTTGTAAATAGCTTAGTAATATGATGGTTTTTGCTGTAATTTAGAGAGGATAAGAAAGATCAAAATAATTATAACTTTTGTCCTTTCGATTTCGTATTATAGTGTATCGCATAAGTATTTCTTCGTAAAGAAAATAAAATGAAAGCGGGGGTGAAATCAAGGAGTACTGGTTTTTTTTCGCATGGAGAACGTATTCAGTTAGAAAATATGGTGTTACAAAATAACACCAAAAATTCGACTGAATTTACTTCAAGGTACAAGAAAATATTTGATCATATTTCAGATGGCATTCTTATAGTCAATGAGAAGGGATGTATCATTGATGTAAATCATTCATTATCAAAAATCACAGGCATTCCCATTGGCGATATTACAGGTCGTCTACTCTGGAATATATATAGCGAGTTGGATTTAACCGACTCTATTTATACCAATACCAAAAATGGAAAAGAATTACCATTATTGTGGGAAACTGCCGAAAAAGGAGGTAAAAGTTACCAGCAATTTATCAATAAGGCTGGTATTCCAAAACATACATATGCCGAATACTTTTTAATAAAAGAAAATAATAAGAACCTGTTAGGGATGATCATTAAAGATGATCCTGAGAAAAAAAACAAAAAAAACGAACAATCAGAAAACTTTGATCAAACTTTAGACGCTTTGGTTGACGGATATATGTCTGTTAATGAAGAATTATTATCCATTAACGATGAATTATCCCGTCAAATTGAAAAAAATAAAGAAACACAAAAGGAACTGGAAGAAAGCAGGATCAAGTTCCTGTCTTTTTTTGAACAATCTCATGAAGGTATTATTTTGTTGGATAAATCCGGAAGGATATTGGATGCCAACAAGAATGCGGAAGTTTTCACCAACCTCTCAAAAAGGCAACTTACCAGGTATTTCATATGGGATATAGCAAAAAAGATCCTGGCACATCCCCAACAATATGATGATTATGAGAGTCATTACAAAGTAATGATCCATGAAATACTTAAAAGTAAACAAGACCATACTTTCCGGGAAGAATATAATCTGTGTATTTCCCATACAGACCAACCACGATACATTCATACCACCATTTTTCCCCTCATCATCAATGATGATAAATTTTTAGGTGTAATCCTACGGGATAATACCGAAAAATACCTGTATGAAAAAGAATTAAAGCGACACCATGATGAACTGGAACACTCATTCCGGATTAAATCCGATGCTTTGTCCCGGAATGAACGGAAATTAGGAAATTTAAGCGATAATCTTCCTAATGGATTTATATTCCAATTGGAGAAGGACCTGAAAACATCTAAAGTCAGATTTACCCATCTCAGCAAACGTTTCACAGAGATGATCGGCCTGAATAAAGATTTTGTTTTAAAAAATGCTGATGTCCTCTTCAATAAAATGTCACAGGAGAATATTGAAAAACTAAATATAGCCGGCGATATCGGAACACATGATTTTACATTCCTGGGAAAGGTGGAATCCGGGGATATGAAATGGTTTCGCGTATCATGTGTTACCCATGCCATAAATACCCATACCGTACTTTGTGACGGACTGGTCATTGACGTCACCGAACAGGTAAAAGCCAATGAAGCGCTTACATTTAGTGAACTCCGTTTACAGACAATTGTTGATAAACTCCAGGATATGGTTACTGTTATGGATGTAAACGGTATTATATCTTATGTGACCCCATCCTGCTATACAACATTCGGCTATCCTGTAGAACAGATGATCAATAAATCTGCTTTCAAATTCATCCATCCTGAAGACATCTCAATTGTTGCCAGATACATTCAGGACACTTTAAAATTCCATGAATTAGCCGATTGCAGATACCGGGCTTTCAAATCTGATGGAACTGTGGCTGAAATAAAAGCTGTGGCCGTTAATATGCTGGATAATCCATACATCAAAGGTATTGTGGTAACACATACCGATATCACCAAGCAGGTGGAGGCCCAGAAACATATTGAAAACACACTTTCACGCCAACGTTTGCTGAACAATATTTTACTTCCATTGCAAAAAAGTGAAATAATTGATCCGATTATCCATCAATCCATTAGCCAGATCGGAAAGTTTTTAAATGCAAATACTGTCTCCGTTTTTAAATTCAAGGACCAGTTCAGGTATATGGAATGCCTGTTTGAATGGAATGAGAGTAATCTATCATTTTCATCAGATACAATTCCCATTTTTAATGAATATATCTCTGAAGAAGTAAGAATATCCCGGTTTTGGGAAAGTGAGATCATTTATATTGATCATTTCAACCGGGTTAGTAAAGATGTACAAGACATCATAGAAAGTCGTAAAATAAAATCATTGATACTGGTACCATTATTTATTGACGGGGATATATTCGGGACCATTATCTTTGGTGTCAACGAAATAAGAAGCTGGACCTATGATGAGGAAAGTTTCCTCCTTAGTTTTTCTCAAATAGTATCCGGTGCGCTGCAAAAACAAAAGGCCGAAAAATTACAAAATATTGCCCGACATCACATATCGCGTAATCTCGAACAGCAAAAGTTACTGAATCGTGTTCTTATACCTCTACAAAGAGGGGAAAATCTCAAAAAAAGCATTCATGATTCCCTTGCAGAAGTAGGAACTTACTTAAAAGCCAGCCGGGTAGCCATATATGAATTATCCGATGATACCCGGTCAGCATATTATACCTATGAATGGTGCAATACCGGTATTGAACCGCAAATTGATAAATTCAAACATTACCCGTTTGATGTATTTGATTTTATATACCAATCTTTTACACATCAGCAGGAAATTATCATACATGACGTTGAGCAAATGCCTTCTCCATTAAGAGACATTGCATTGATGCATGGTGTGTTATCGTTACTTTATGTTCCTTTATATTTAGGTGGTAAATTGAAAGGATGTATCTGCCTTGGTGAGTGTGGCTACAAAAGAAAATGGACGGACGAAGAAATCAACCTGGTCAAAGGTTTTACGCCGATCTTATCCGGCTCAATACAAAAAATAAGATCTGAAATCGCCCAGGAAAATACCCGCTTATCCCTTGTAACCGTCCTCGATAACATTCCTTCTTATATTTACGTTATCGATGCTGTCAATGATCAGATGTTATTTTCTAATAAAAAAGTAAGGAAAATTTTAAATGGAAAAGTAGATCTTACCTCAATCCATCAGACATTCGGAGAAATACCGAATGAATTACAAAACGACCAATTACATGATGTAGTCACTTATGAACAACACAATCAAAAAGACAATGTCTGGTTACAGATGACAGCATCCAATATTCGTTGGGTAGACGGAAGGATTGTACATATCGTTACAGCCATTGACCTCACCGAACGAAAAAATATGGAACTGGAATTAATCAGGGCAAAAGAAAAAGCGGAAGAATCAGATTTATTAAAATCCACGTTCCTGGCAAATATGTCCCATGAGATCCGTACCCCAATGAATGGGATCATCGGTTTCTCCCAGATGATCTCTACCGATTTCATGCCTGAAAAAGAAAGGCAATATCTGAAAATTATCAATAATAACTGTTATATGTTGCTGAATCTGATCAATGACATCATTGATATTTCCAAGATTGAATCACAGCAAATGGAAATTATGACAGTGCCGTGTAAACTGAGAGTATTCCTAAAGGACCTGGGCAATTTTTATAACCAGTTAATTCAACGGAAAGGAAAGAGAAAACTGGAATTCATCATGGATCTCCCTGCCAGGGAAGATGTCATTTTAACAGATTCCATACGATTACGACAAATAATTGGAAACCTGATAGATAACGCCATTAAATTTACAGACAAAGGTTACATCAATGTTCAATGCCGCATTCCAGGCGACGGATTTGTCCATTTTACTGTTTCTGATACGGGGATCGGGATACCCCGGAACAAACAAAATATTATCTTTGACCGCTTCAGGCAGGTGGAGGACAATCATGTCCGGAATCTATCGGGCACCGGCTTAGGATTGGCCATTTCCAAGAATCTTGTCTACATGCTTGGAGGAGAGATTTATGTTGATTCTGAACCGGATCAAGGATCCACTTTCCATTTTACCATTAAGCACCTGACAGCAAATGAATAATGAATCCATGACAAACATGGTATTTCCTCATCGAACAATGATAAAGGTTGAGAAGGCCGATTCAAGCAATCCTTACCTGTTACAATTGTCAGGCGAAAAAAAATTACCGGAAGGAACTGTCGCTATTGTCCATGAACAAACACATGGGCGGGGAATCGGGGAAAATATGTGGGAAAGTGAACCCGGAAAGAACCTTACATTCTCTATCATATTATATCCCGTTTTTTTAAAAGGGACCCTACAGTTTGGTCTTTCAAAAGTGATATCGCTGGCTGTATATGATTTTATCTCCCAATATGTTCCGGATGCATCTGTTAAATGGCCGAACGATGTGTATATCGGCGACAAAAAAATTACCGGTATATTGATTGAGAATTTTATTGAAGGCGCCTATTTGACCAAAAGTGTTGCCGGAATAGGTATCAACATCAACCAGGAAAAATTTACGGGTAATGCACCTAACCCTGTTTCGCTGAAGCAAATCACCGGAAAGACATTTGATTTAGATACCGCTATGGATCAGGTGTTGGAATGTATTGCATTTCGTTACCACCAACTGAAAGAGGATACCAATTGCTTAAGTGCCGATTATCTGAAACAGATGTACCGGTTCAATCACCTGAGTTTGTTCAGTGCTGAAAATAAAACATTTAAAGCGCGCATTACCGGAGTAAACAAATATGGGATGCTTGAAACGATTTCCACTGAAAATGAGCGGAAAACATTTGGTTTTAAAGAAGTTGAATACCTCTGAAACGGTCTATCTGGAAATTCTTTTCATTTCCTTTACCAATAACCGGGCTATGGCTGTGTTTCCTTTATCGGACGGATGAAGTCCATCGTAAGTCATATCAATGGCTTCTGTAGGATAAGGATAATCATCGTTTTTGGGATCAAAGGGTATGTCAATATATGTAGGATACGTATAATCCCGGTATAAGCCGCTCGACGGATCTTTAAGCCGTTTGAATTTCACCATGTTTTTGGGCGTGATCCCGCTTTTCCGATACAGGTCGATCACAGGAATTTTTTCGTGTTTGGCAATCCGGATGATAGCATCCGCAACATCCGACAACATCTGTCCGTTTTTCTCCCGGTAAGAACCATATGCACGGTTTTCAAAATTACCCAGGTAAACGAAATCCCCCCTTTGCAAAGGAGTCAATAATATAATTTTTGCGTGAGGATTAAGATGGCGCAAGTGATCGATAATGATACGAAAAGCTCCATATACAGTCTGATGGCCGGTATTACCCGTATAATCCACTATGGTTCCGACCTGTCGTCCGGACCACCAGTCATTGGTTCCGAGAAAAACGGTATAAACATCGGCTTTTTCCAACCCCAGGTCATTGATCTTTTCAGCTATTCCACCTGAGGTCCAGCCATTGAATCCCTTATTCACATAAGTTATATCCGGCAATTGTTCCACTACGCGGGTCATATACCCCTTCTCCACCCTATTCCCTGTTTCGGAAGGATGATCATTCAAATAGGTGATAGAGTTACCTAAGGCGACCCATTTTATGGATTGGGAAAAACCAATATGACTCCATCCCAACAGAAATACACATACAATCAATAACTTATTCATATTCATATCCGATTTGTAATGAACAAAGGTAATCATTCCTGTTTTGCAATGACGAACGATGAACTATGAACTTTGAATATTGAACTTTGAATATTGAATATTGAATATTATGATTTGATACTTACCATATCATGATTTTGTGTAACTTTGTGCATAGTATTTACTTTTTGTTTTTCAATTAACCAAAACAAGCCTATGTCCGTATTGACAGAAGCGGAAGAAATTGCTATCCAAAACCAATTTCAGGAACTGCTTCATGTTTCTACTTTTATTCGTTCGGGGGAAGACCTTAACCTGATCCGCAAAGCATTCGACCTGGCACATGAAGCACATGGAAATATGCGTCGGAAATCAGGAGAGCCTTATATCATCCATCCTATATCTGTGGCACGTATTGTTGTGGAAGAAATAGGACTAGGCACCACTTCTGTAGTTGCCGCATTATTGCATGATGTGGTGGAAGATACAGATTATACCCTTGAATTTATTGAGAACCAGTTCGGAAAGAAGGTAGCTGCTATAGTGGACGGGTTGACCAAAATTTCTGATGTCTTTGACAATAATTCGTCTTTGCAGGCCGAGAATTTTCGTAAGATGTTGCTCACTATATCGGATGATCTGCGGGTGATCCTGATCAAACTGGCAGACAGGCTGCATAATATGCGTACCCTGGATGCCTTGTCACCGGAAAAGCAGATCAAAATCGCCACAGAGACCATTTATTTGTATGCCCCGATGGCTCACCGGCTGGGATTCTACACCATCAAACAGGAGTTGGAAGACCTGAGCCTAAAATACAGGCATCCCAGAAT
>JAISOY010000108.1 GCA_031275285.1 Bacteroidales bacterium
AATGGGCTATTGAAATCAACAACAATCGTTCCGGTACCATCGCTGAACTGATATCCTTCAGGTGCTTCAAACAAACCGGTTGCTTGCGTTAACGTTGGGTTAACCGTCCAACAGGATACTGAATTCCTGATAGCAGGTGTAATTTCATTATGATTGACTTTCGGAATTACTTTTTTGTTTACCAAAAGTTCTTTAACATCTTCTTCAGTGAACGTTGAGGGTATCTGTATATGATGACCTCCCTCCAGTTTGATATCGAGAATTTTTGATGCAGGTATTTGCGCATCCGTATCAGTAATCTTTAGCCTGTAAATGTCATTAGAAATAGCATATAGATTCACATCAACCAATACCATATATTCTTTTCCGGAAGAAGGTATAAGTGCACTGTTTATAGAATTAGTTTCACTATTTTTTTTATCTATCAGAACATATTCACTTCCATCCTTCTCATATAAATACAATTCGCAGTTCTGTCTCATATTACTGGCAAATTCTATCTGATATCGTTCCGAAGAAAAATTCTTAAGCCTGAATGCTTTCACTTTACTCGTTCGGACAATATTTGGTTGTATTTTCAATTGTACTACCGGAACAGATGATTTTGTAAAATCACAAAAGTGTACATATGGAAGGTCTTTTTGACCATCTATTATTGGGGCGTTTTTAAATAATTCATCCAGAGAGCTTTCCTCTGTATATTTGTCGACTTTCAATATATAACGGTCGTCCCTAATAGCGGAACCATGTACAATAAAGTAGTATTCTCCCGCATCCAATTTTTCTATCTTCCACGAACTACCATAACTCATCAACTCATAGGTGTTTTCCTTCTTGACGTAAATGTCGAAATTTCCTGTAACATCAGTCTGTAATGAAGATATAATAGCTATAATATTTGTTTTGGCAGTAAGGTTGATTTTGTATGCCTGTGCAGATCTATAATATCCATTAGAAAAAAGACATGGAGAATTCCCCTTCTCAAATGATACCAGTACAGAACCGGGAAAACTAAGTTCAGTCGCATTGGCACATAAGTCATCAATAGTTATGGGCACGATTATTTTCAGAGACAATGAAAAATCACTGTTTTCAAAATTTCCGTGATAATCACTAACTGATACTACTACATAGTATTCGCCGGATTCATCGATAAGAGATAATAAATTCGGATTGTCGTTTCCTGTAACTTTCTGATATTCGTCGCCATTCTCTTTATACAGCTCAATTAATGGCATATAGCCGGATGATTGTATTTGTGCCAACAGATGAGTTCCTACCTCCAGATTTACCTTATATGCTTGTGCGAAATTATAAGTGTAATAATAGTAATTATTACTGTATTGAATTTTTTTCTGAATCGGATCCGTTTTGCGGCCTGTAACAAAACAGGTATGGTCTTCATTAAAAAGCAACTCACCGGCATTGTCCAGCAAATCATCCAGAGTTGAATAGGTAAAAGGCTGGATACTAAGTGTGAAGTCGCCTGAAGTAAGGACATTGTTGTATGTTGAGGAAATGATCAAATAATAATCACCGGATTCTTTTGCCTGATATTTCAATGACCTTGTTCCTGTAATCAATTGTACAAATTCGCCCCGAAGATTCTTTCTGGCTAAGGATACATTCGGATATAAAAAGTCTGATACTGCTTTAATACTGATATCTTCACCCTGAGTAAGATGTAATTTATAGGCTTTTGCAAAATAATAATTACCCATATCTGTAAAATCATTACCTTTTACACAAGGCTCGGATTCACCGCCCAACACATCCGTGAACGAAGCCGGCAAGGATATGGAAGACGCATTTTCGAGCAGGGTTTCTATCGGAATAGTGGTGAAAGCTCTTAGCTTTAGTGTATAATCGCCTTCATCCAAAGGGCTCTTTGCAGACACGATGATATGATAGTTTCCGGATTGCGGTATCAGGTACGAACCATGAACTGCATCATTAAAATGTACCTGATGATAAGTTTGCGAATCATAGATGTACAAATATTTTTCAACATCCGAAGTAAGATTATATTCCAATACTGTTCCGGCTTCCAGACTAACCTTATATGCATTGGAAAAATAACAATAACTGCTGTTTCCCTTCAACAATGAAGCGTGTTCATTATTTAAAGTTCCAGATCCGACAAAGGGGAGTGTTGTCGTACTTTGGGTTGCATCGATTAATCCCTTATAATTGATAGGGATGGCTGTTTCTGTAATATTTAAGTCGTATTTGTCGTTTTGCAGACCGTTTGAAGAAACGAGGATATAATAATCATCTGTTTTTCCTGCGGGTACTACTATTGGATAATAATAAGAATTGGATATAAGTTGATACTGGTCATCGATTTTCTGGTAGGCGGTAACTGTTGCATTGTGATCATACCCCTCCTTTATTCTTGCAGCTGTTCCGGCTTTCAGACAAAGACGATAAGCTGTGGCATAATTTACATAATGATCCCTGTCTACAATATTGCTTTGTTCATTCAGAACGCCCTGTATCTTACTTGGCAATGTATTTAACGGTTTTGCCTCAGATAAAACATCTTCAAGGGAATTAAGCTCGGTTATATGATCTATTTTTAATGAAAAATCGACGTTCCCATTATTTGCTCCGGAAGATACAACTACATAATAATCGTCATTTTTACTTGCATAAAGAACATTACCTGAATAATCGTATGTCTGATTATATGTGCCGTTTTCTTTCAGGTAAACTTTTACATCAGCGCCTGTCAGATTGATCCTGATTCTCTCTTTGGCCGTCATGGTCACTTTAAATGCCTGTGCGTTGATCCAACTACTGCCATCAACGACAAATCGTGATGGCGGCGTTCCCAGTATACCATTCAGGGAAAAAGGCATATCATTATAGTTCACTGGTATGGCTGATTCATACAGTTCATTTATTGTTCCCGGAGCTTCTGTTTCCGTGATATTTAATGTAAACCCGATCGTTTCCAATGGTTGGTCCGTCAACATGAAGATAATGTATTCCCTATTTACTGCCGAACTATAGCTTAATGAATTGGTATTCACATACGCGTTAGTTCGTAACAAATTATTACCACTTTTATAGTAAATACTGAAACTGGCATTCGTTTCTTCCGAATTGAAATCAACCCGGATCGCTTTTCCTGCTCCTATTTGTACTTTAAAAGCTTTTCCATGATAATAACTGCCATAAATATCCATAAAAGAAGATTGTAATCCATTTCCCACAGGAGCTGTTAACGAGTAGGGAAGTGTTTCTATTTTTTCTGCCCCTTCGGCACATTCTTCCAATGAGGCAGGTGTTTTCATACTTTCAGCCTCAAATGAATAAGTATAATTAAAACCGTACGGATAATGAGAACAATACACCATTGTGAAGACCAGATAATTGCCCGGTTGAGAAATCCTCTTTTTGCTAATTCCATTTGTATGGTGCCCTATCAATTTGAATTGTCCGGCATTTTCAGCAAAAATGTATACATAACTAGGGAATGAGTTTTTAATGGAGTAACTAAGTAAGACAGACTCATCCGTATCAATGGAAAACTTATATGGTCGGACGAGATACATATCGTCTTGATATCCTATCCCATCCGTTCCACCAGCAACAATAAATGAATTTCTTTCTTCCATTTCTCCTGATTCATTGAAAGGGAGCTCGGCAATGTTTGTGGCTTGTTCATATAACTCGGCAACCGTATAAAAATGATGCGGAAGATCTAGCGTCAGTGTTGTTTTTTCAAAATCCTGACCATATTCACCCGTTATTACAATGTAATATTCACCGGTACCTTCAATTTGTGATGAAGTTTGAAATCTCAGTGCATTAGCAGATACATATACTCCATTATTTTTTTTGAAAAAATAAACATCAGGAACCATGTTGTCACAATAAACCCTCAATTTTTCGCCTTCAGCCAGGTTAACCTTAAATACCCTGGCATGATAATCATATCCTGAAATACCCAGTAAATTGTTATCCCCTGCAACCGGAGGCATACTCCCATCGTGGAAATCAATTTCAATGCTTGTAGGAATACCTGCGTAGTTAATGGTAACAGCATGATCAAATAATTCATTAACTGTAATTGGCGTTTGCGCCATAAGATTTACCTGGAAATAAATATAAAGGATGAATAGGGCGATTTTTTTCATGCAAATGGGGAATAATTTAATGCTTATAAGAATAATAGCATGACAAAGTAAATATTTATTTCACATATTCCAATTATTAGCTTCATTTTTACCTAAAAGTGGCAATGGAAATGTCAGCCAATTAAACGATTGGTATTATTTAAATTGAATAAATAAGAAGTGATCAAATTACACCATGATCATTTACAATTACAGATCGTGACCTTTATGGATATTTTTGTGAATAACATGATTGCTTATACGCAAAAAAGCTCAAAAAACATTTGTTCTTGAGCTTTTGTATGGCTTTTTACGATTGTTATTTTTTTACATAAATTGTATTCCGATCGATAATCTTGGTAATTCTTTAGAGATAGCATCATTGTTAAAGATATCGGTAATCCGGTAATGCCCTATGATCGCAATTTTTTTCCACCCAACGCGAACAAACGGAGAGGCATTGAACGGATTAAACGCATACCCGTCACGATATTTCTTCTTATTGTTGACACTGGGTTTCACCTTATAAAATTTGCTGAAAGCAAAATCCCCCTGTATGCCTAAGTCAAAGTAAAGCCCACTGCTGTTTGAACGGTATTTGGCGGGGACTACGTAAAAACGGGTAAATATACTGGCAGCCAGATTACGGCTCCGGTATACCTGTTTACGAATATTATCGGCGTCGGGAAGAAATCCGATGACTTCATTGGCAAATTCTTCATCACTTGCTGCATTTCTTAACCGGTAATTATAATTGGTAAACTGAAGGGAAGTTCCCAGTGAAAATATTTCATTGAAACTGAACCGGTGCATTCCCCCGAAGGTAAAATGATAACTGTTTCCTCCCCAGATGTCGAAATATTCGTCACCTCTGTCTAATGCCATAAAACTGATCCCTATGAAACCGGAGGTAGTGGAATATCTGTAATGGTTCTTTTTAGGCTTACCTTGTGAAGGAGGATCATTCTGCGGAATGATTTCCTGTTCCTTATTTTGTTTGACGGATATTTCCATGGTTCCGATTCTCACAACAGACTGGGAGAATGCAATACCGGATACAAAAACAAAACAAAAAATGATCAATAAGTGCTTCATAAAGTTATTTTTAGTGGATAAAATCTTATCTGCAGAAAACCCTACAATTGTGTTGATCCGCTGCATGTTCAATATGTAGACGAGCTAATTAAAAAAATGTTACATAGGCTTGAAAAAATATAAAACCATTCTTCTTTATGAAGAAAGAGCTATATTTAAAGTCCCAAAATTAATATCAGAAAGACCAATGAAACTCAAGGGTGACTTATACAATGTTGTTGATTTGCATAAAGATGCAGACAAAATAGAATATATACTGCGGTTAAATCCGTCCCATTTCATCTATCAGGCTCATTTTCCGGGAAATCCGGTTACGCCGGGCGTTTGCATTTTACAGATAGTTAAGGAACTATCCATGGAGCATCTTCAGTGTGATCTTTTCCTGAAAAAAATATCAAAAGTAAGGTTTTTACATGTGATCCATCCGGTGGAAAATAACCAGGTAAACCTTACGCTGACTATTTCCCAGGATGACCATAGCTATAAAGCAACAGCTACCGTTTATAACCAGGAACGTACGTTTACCCAGTTATCCCTGATCCTGGAAAATACAAACGGGTAGGGTATTACGACGCCTGACCGGCTATATCGGTCATAAAGATCTTCATTTCACCGGAAGCGATTAATGTTTCACCGACCTTTACCTGTGCCTGGACAAGAAGTGTAGATAATACCTCCTTTACGATAGTAACTGTTGTCAGTAATTCTTCGCCGACACGGGGATTTCTTTCAATGACCAGATTTTTTACCTCTCCGATGAATCCCAGCTTTACTTCATCTTTCTGTATATATTTATTGACATATCCCATTCTCGCGGCTCCGGTTTGGGCAATGTTTTCAACAATTCCCGGTTCGGTCAGGAATTCGCCTTCCACAAAAATGTTATCCGATTTTACCAATAGCTTTGTTGAGATTGATGTTTCATCAAAATAAGCCAGTGAATCCACCATCACGAACGGACGTTGCTGAGGTAAGAGTTCGGTGATATCTATTTTTTCTATTTGTTCCATAAAAATACTTACCTGAAGGGAATTAATCCCGGATGTTTTTAAGTATATAACCCACCATTGATGGATACTACCTCTCCTGTAATATAGGCAGCTTGTTCGGAAGCAAGGAATCCGACCAGCGCAGCTACTTCTTCGGGTTGCCCGAAACGTCCGGCCGGGATCATCGATTTAAGCGTGCCTTCATCCAGGTCCTGAGTCATATCCGTAGCGATATATCCGGGAGCTACGGCATTTACAGTAACTTTTCTCGCACCGACTTCCTGTGCCAGGGCTTTAGTCGCACCTATTACAGCTGCTTTAGCTGCGGAATAATTGGTTTGTCCGGGTAATCCTTTTAATCCCGATAAAGAAACCATGTTGATCACTCTGCCAAAACGTTTGGTCAACATATTTTTCAATAACCTGCGGGTTACATAGAAGAACCCGTTCAGGCTGATGTTAATGACATCATTCCACTGGGCATCCTCCATAAAAATCATCACAGCATCCTTACGTATTCCGGCATTATTCACCAATACGGCAATATAATCGTCAGGATGTTCTTTAGACCAGGTACCTATAGCAGTATCAACATCTTCCTGTGAAGCTACATCAAAAGGGAGTAATTCGGCTTTTACGCCCTTTTCTTCCACCATTTTTTTGGTTTCCAGGGCAGCTTCCTGATTGGATGCGTAATTAATGATGACAGGATACCCCATATCTGCCAGCTGCAAACATACGGCACGTCCTATTCCCCTGCTTCCACCTGTTACTAATGCGTATTTCATTTAAAAAAATTTGGTTTTAAGTGTGAAGGTTTAAAAGTTTTTTTATACCACATCGAACATGTAACTTTTAAACTGTGAGTTATTATGAGTTACTTTTGTTTTTGCTTTTGTTTTTTCGATGGTTGAAAAACATCTTCATTGATGGGTTGATTGAACTTTTGGTTGATCAATTCATAAATATTATAACTGCCGTCCGGTTCTATCGTTTGAAAGGTGGATAATATAGAGCCATTCTTGTCAAAACTCATGATCACCTTGACAATATTGCTTTTATTGGCTTTTTTATCTATATCAGCCGTAACAACATAATACTGGTCCGTTTCCTCACATACAATTTTCTCAGCGCCCATCTGCTTCACATCTCCCTGCAGGCAAGCGGAGAGGATAGTCTTCATTCCCCTCATTTTGGCGTTGGATTTGGACGTAGTTTCATTCCACTTACCTCCGGCCACCATAACGAATTTATCTTCATCGATCAACATCAGGTCGCCTGCCGGATCTTCATAATACATGGCCATCTGATCGGGTTTGTCATAATAGAACAAACCATTGGATTTTATTTTTTCTCCTATAATTGACATATGTTTTATTTGCCTGAAATCACAGGTTATGGTTTTATATTGAGTGTTCGCCTGTTTGATCTTTTCAACGATCCGGCTATCTGCATCACTGATTTCCTGGGCTCTTCCATAGACGGATCCGAAAATAATAAATACCAACAAAATGAAGTTCTTCATACGAAACAAATTATATAAAATTGACAATAATTACTTTTAAATATTATATTAATTTGACAGTTCAAAAATAATACCTAAAACGGATTTTCCATTCTCTGTTTAATGATATAATTCTTTCACAAGATATTCCATACCTGTAATTTTTGCACAAGTGAAAAAAGAGGTCATAGATACACCCAGGATCCCATGGAGGTTTAAATTTTGCCCCGTCAACAATAGATTCGGGACTTGTGTCTGAGGTGTCAGCATGGTAAAGGGCAAGCGATTGTAATCTTTTTGTATGCCATAGGCCGAACCTTCCCATGTTCCGGTATAATCCCGGTAGGTCAAAGGAGTGCTGGTATAATACTTTTCAATATTTCCTTTTAATTCCGGAATCCTTTCAGAAGCCAGCCGGATACATGCTTCTGCTTTTTGATTTTTAAAATCCTTGTAGTCTTCACCCCTTCTTTCAACGGATGTATTGGCCCATTTCTCGACTTCAGCCCAATACATGGGGGTAAGAATATCGATATTCCTGGTATATTTTGTTCCTGATTCGGGAACCTGGTAACTGATCAATGCCGATTGCGTTCCTGCCTTAGGATGATAGTTGCAATCCCAGAGGTCCTGATCCTTATACAGGTATATATTCCTGTTCAGATAAGGGACTGATTTTTCCTTTAATTGCAGGTGTACCGTGAACATACCACGCGTATTGGACAAGCCGGAAATACGTTTTCTGTATATTTTCCGGACATGCTGGCTTTCCGGGATCAGGGAAAGCGTGAGTGCCGGGTGCATATCGGATATCACATATTTGCTTTCCACTTGTTCCTGGTTATTGTATTCAATCCGTACGATTTCTCCGTTTTCTTCTATCAGACTTGTTACTTTAGCCTTTGTCAAAATAGTGCCGCCCATACGACGGATCCCGGCAGCAAGCTGATCGGCAATTAATGATCCCCCTCCTCCCAAACGCCAGGCGCTTTGGATAAAGGAACTATTGATTTGTGCAAAAACATATAAAGGTAATTTGTCCTTACATAATTCCATGGTCAGGGACGCACCTGAAAGGACATCCCGAAGTAATGGATCGTCAATAGTCTCCTGTAAATACGAGTGAGCCGAACGAGCGAATAAAGAAGTTGTGAAAAAATCTTCTCCGGTGGGATTAAAGCTGTTTTTTATATTATTCCCCACCTGTTGCAGGAAACCGGCATAATTACCCAATTGTTGCCGTTGATGAGGAAATTTTTCTGATAGTGAGTCAACAAAACGTTCGAATCCGGATGCAAAGAGATAAGAATGATCGTTCAATACAACTTCTGCAAATCCGGTTTCATCCATTTTATGCCAGGGTAGATCCAACAAGTCGAAATAACGGAAAAGTGTATGAAGTCCCTGCCCTTCTTCCAACCCGCCGACATAATGAAATCCCGTATCAAAAACTGTATTCCCGCGTTTAAATGTTTGCAGGCACCCGCCTAATTGTGGGTTTTTTTCCAGAATACAGACGTTATATCCTTTTTTTGACAGGATATAACCGCATTCCAATCCACCTAATCCACTTCCGATAATAACAACGTCATACTTCATTTTCCGTTATTATTATTTTCCTGTGAGTAACAAACAAAAACAGCATCCTCCTGGCTTTTACCGAAACCAAGATCTGTTAGTACCCGGATGTATTTATCCTGCTGATCTTTTCTGAGCACTACTTTCTTTGCTTTTGAAAACAAATCTATCATGGTTTTTTCATGGGTAATGATCCTGGTTTTATTGATGATGACCATATCATACGATAAGTTCAGTACTGAATAATCCGTAGAAAATGTCATCCTGTCGGTTTTTGAAAAACAATTATCCGCCAGTGCAATGGCTTCCCAATCAGTATCAAACCCGGTAATATTGATTTGCTTGTCCGTCAATGCTACCCAATATGAACAGAATCCATAACCGCACCCGTAATCCAGTACGTTTTTTTCTCCTTCCAGTAGATTGCTGATTAACGCATAATTATTTGTTTTTCTTAAGTCCTTACTCAGGGAGTGTTCCAGGTCATAACCCTTATATAGGTAATTATCTTTTAGTATACGTTGCGGTTGGGGATTTTTCAGTGAAAACAGATTTGCAATACCGATTGGTGCTTTCCCTTTTTCCGTTCGACCAGTAATCAACAGTGAAAATAAAAACGGTTGTAACGAATACGCAATTAGGATCGTTGCTCCCATCCCGATCAGTGTAGCAACACCAATCGAAGATATGGCCGGATGAACGGCGAAAAGGAGGGAGGATACGACAACTATCAATATGACAGCAGAAAAGAAAATGGCTGTTTTATGATACATCAGCAGAGGTGATCTGGTCCGGTATCCGGCAAGTAATCCGTCCATGATGAAAATACTGTAGTCTACTCCGATGCCGAATACAAAAGCAGAAATGACAATGTTGATCAGATTGAATTCCATACCAAAAATAGCCATGCTTCCCAGGACAATATACCAACTAAGTCCCATCGGCAGGAAGGCCAGGATGGAAAGTACGATACTCCTGAAGGACAGTAGAAGCACCAGTAATACGAACAGGGATGATATGGTCAGTGTGGTATTGAAATCATCGTGGATCATTTTTACCATATCACTTGTATAATACATAGGGTCGATCACTACAAGATCAGGATCATCTTTGACGATATTGTCACCGACTTCTGTTAAATACTTCCTGTCCATTTGTACGGGAACAAAAACAAGGTACTGATCGTCGGTATATTCAATGATATTGTCCAGGATTTCTTCCGGTATTACATCTGCTTCATACAAAGATACAGGTTCGTATTCCGTATCAAGCATATCAAAAAAAGGAGTAAATGTTGTCGGTGCGAATTTATATTTTTTCCCGGCCTCAGTAATATTTTTCCTGATATCCTCTTTCCTTTCGTCGGTCCAGAACTCGTTCCATCGGTCAATCCGTTCTTGCTGCTCATTCATTGGAACGAACAAAGTGAAAGCAGCTGAATATCCTTTTATCTGATTTTGCTTAAGCGCCTCATCCAATCTGGAACAAAGCTTTTCACCATAAATCAGGGCAGAATCAAAGTCACCGGATGCTGCCGCGAAATAAACGGTCGCCTGTCCTTCGTTTGCTTTTGAGGACAACAGTTTCTGGGAACGTACCACTCTTTTATCATGATAACCAATGTTCTGTAAGTCAGAATCAAACTTTACCTTATCCGATACTGCAAAGCAAACGGCACTGACAATTAAAATCAAAGCGATCAGCCATTTTTGCTTTTCGAATGGGAAAGAATTGATTTTTTCAAGGATGGCAAATGCTTTTTCAGATTTTTTATTGTTCCGGGGATTAAAGAATTGCGGTAGAAACAGCAAACAGAATACCGTAGTTCCTACCAACCCCAGGGATGCGAACAATCCAAAATCCTGTAATAACTCGGATTTAGTCAATACCAGTCCCATGAAGGCACCAATGGTAGTAAGGGAACCCAAAATGACAGGAATGGTCTGATCTTTCAATACTCTTTTAGGATCACTGACATATTTGTAATGTGTGATCACATGCAGGCAATAGCTGAAAGCTACCCCCATGACAATGGCCCCGATCCCCATGGCCATTAATGACATGCTGCCTTTAATAAAGTACATAACAGCCAAGGCAAAGAGAACTCCGTATATAACCGGAGTGATCAGGTAAACCAGTGTAGACCTGTTTCTGAAGCAAATAATCAAAAGGACAAAGATCAAAGCCAGGGAAACGGAAATGGTCAATAATAGATCCTTTTTTATTCGTTTGGAATTGTAAACACTCTGGACGGGTGCACCATGGTATAATATTTCAACACCCGGATATTGTTGCTGGAAAGAGGCAATTTCCTGCTCTATCATCTCCGAAAGCCGGGTACCTTTTTTAGAATCAAATGATTTAAAGTTGGGGGAAAGAAATGCAATAGCGACAGTTGTATCCGATGTAAAGATGTGACCATTATAGAATGTAAAATTACCACCTAATCCACTGCCGATTCCACCTAATCCGGACATAAAAATGTTACGCAGGGCTATCGGGTCCTGGGTAATTACATCCCTGAAAGCCATCCCTGCTGTAGAGATTAATGTAGCGTAATTCTCTTCCATCTGTTTTTCTACCTGTTCTTTTTGCAGGAGGGAATCCAGTTGACGGTATTGGGAAGCTTCAAGGAATACCGGGACATTTTCGTAAAGGAATGTTATCCCGTTTTGAAAAAGACTTTCGTCAATCTGGTACAGGACATTGTAAATCGCATCATTAATTGTGTCTTTATCCAAAAGCGCCTGGACAAATTCATCACAGATATCAACCAACTCATCAGTATCTATTGTATCAGACACCGGATTGAACAATATAAAGATTTTATCTTTTACCTTCAGGTTAGAAAAGACCAGTTTTTCGGTACCGCCTTTTTCCACAGACGGTAGTAATTTGGAAATATCTTCCTCAAAATTGATCTTTAAACCGAAGTAAGCAAAAAATAGGGTGGTCGATATCAGGATACCATAAAATAGGGCTTTATGTTTCTTGAAATATAGGTATATAAAAATGGTAAATCTTGACACAGGTTTTGATGTTATGAATTAAAATGATAATGGTGGTTTTTATTCAGGCTGGACATTCCATTGTTTTTTCCATTTCCTGTAAAAGTCGGGTGCAGAGACTTCAAATATCCCGTCCCGTGTCATAAAAAGTTGAATGGTGCTGGCTTTCAAAACAACAGACATGTCAGATTCTTTATAAATGGTATAGTCAAATATCATCTTTGCCGAGTTACATGGTACATAAGTAGTTTCAACAACCAGTACCTCTTCATAAGAAATCATATTCATATACCTGATATGCAGGTCAACAATAGGAGTAACATAGCCATTATTGTAAACATCCATATATCCTATGCCGAACTTTTTGCCGAAAGCTTCTCTTCCGTTTTCCAGATACTTGACATAGTTGCCATGCCAAACCATATTTATAGAATCAACATCATAAAAATGAATATTTATTTTTGTTGTTTCTGATAATTTTTTTTGAATATTTTCTTCTTTCATTGACAATCAAAAGGCATTTGATCAATTCTTCCCCGATATAAATAATCGGATTTATCTTTTCATTCTTAATAAAGCTAAAGCTGATTGAACAATTTCGTTCAATCAGCTTTGCTTTATACAATTTCAATTTTACTAAAGTCTTTCCTCAATAAAATTATATAATATCTCAAATGTTTTTATAGATGTTATGTCTTGACCTTTGATTTCCACGCCAAATGCGCTTTCTATCAAAGCAATCATATCCACCAGGCTTAAACTGTCGAGATCTAATGTTTCTTTAATATCGGCATCAGGAGTGATATCCGATACTTCTATCTCAAATTCCTCAGCCAGTGCATTATTAACTTTTTCAATGAGTTCTTGTCTTTCCATTCTTGTCTGTTTTATTTATTTTTAAAGATTAAATATTTTTTACAATGAGGGTAGAATTGGTTCCTCCGAAACCAAAAGAATTAGATAGGAACATATCAAAATTTTTGTCTACCCTTGATCCGGGAATATTTAATTTTGCCGAATCTTCATCCGGATTTTCAAAATTAAGATTAGGTGCAATATAGTTATTTTTCATCATTAACATCGAATAAATCACCTCACTTGCACCCGCCATCCACATTTCATGTCCAGTCATTGATTTGGTCGATGTTACTTCCGGTTTATAATCCCCGAATACATGATCGATCGCTTTTGCTTCATTTCTGTCTCCAACAGGAGTAGAAGTAGCATGGGCATTGACATATCCTATATCCCTGATATCAACTCCGGCTTCTTTTATGGCCATCATTAACGAACGGGCGGGACCATCTACATTTGGAACCGAGATATGATCTCCGTTGGAAGAAAATCCATATCCACATATTTCCCCGATAATAGGAGCACCACGTTTAACGGCCGATTCATAGCTTTCAATGATAACGGTTGCTGCTCCACCTCCCGGAACCAATCCATCACGATCCCTGTCAAAAGGACGGGAAGCCCTGGTGGGATCGTTTTCCCTTATTGAAAAAGCACTGATGCCATCAAAACTACCGACGGAAAAGGGGTTTACCTCCTGAGCACCACCACAGACAATACAGTCTTGCAGTCCCCATTGGATCAGTAAACTTCCCAGACCAATGGAATGTGATCCGCTGGCGCATGCTCCGGAAATTGTCAGATTGATCCCTTTCAGTTTAAAAATACAAGCCAGGTTCATGGTCACAGTGGAATTCATGGATTTAAAGATGGCCCCTGAACCGATCAACGTGGTATTTTTCTTTTCACGCATAATATCGACACTTCTT
The DNA here is from genome assembly GCA_031275285.1 of Bacteroidales bacterium. Lineage (NCBI taxonomy): Bacteria > Pseudomonadati > Bacteroidota > Bacteroidia > Bacteroidales > Bacteroidales bacterium. The sequence continues at coordinate 14,083 of JAISOY010000108.1, forward strand.
ACTACGGCGTCGGCACTGCTGTCGTTTCCATACAACAAACCTACTTCATGTGTATCCAGAAAATCCTGGTCGATTTTCGCATTTTTTAATGCTTCTACAGTTGCTACATAGGCATAAGCACCTTCTTCCGGTATATAAACCCGTTGATTCCGGCTAAGTGCACCTTTCAGATCAGGCATATCTACTTTTGCCGTTAATCCTGACCGGAACCCCATTTCTTTCCTCTCCGGATCCAGAATAATCCCTGATACTCCATTGTAAAGGGATTTATTTACTTCTTCGAGATTTTTTCCTAAACATGAATAGATACCCATTCCTGTAATTACAACTCTCCTTTTCATGTGATGATCATATTTTTTTTAAGTATGACAGATTTCCCATCGTGCAAAAATAAAAAAACAGATGAAATATTCGAAAATATTTCATCATTAAAACTTTCAGAAATCTGTTCATATGTGATTAACTGCTCTTCCTTGCCCGCAACCAAGGCTGTATAAACCGCTCATAAAGATTACGAACTATAGGTTTTGATCTTATCCCCAACGAAGTATCCAAAGATTCATAAAGATTGGTTCGTAATGAGATCAAATCATCCAGCTTCTTATTTTTGGATAACTTATGAAATCGAAATTCGCTTAACCAGGCTTTCCATGTTTTGGCGTAATGCCATACAAATACGCCTAAGAACGGAAGACAAAACACATATATAGAGGCAATCAGAAATGAATTTGTCAACATCCATGTTATGGCAAAAATGGAAAGATATAATACCGGCATGGTAAATAATAAGCTGATCACGATTTTGATGGCGCTGTGCAACATCGGATCTTTTACTTTAGATGTAACCATTCCGGGAGCATATAAAACCAGGATATTAGGGATCAATGAAAAAATAAAAAGAGGGAATAACAAAGCAAACAAAACTCCTTTGGATAGCATTTTCCACGGATTGTATTTCCTATCGAAATTCCAGTCGTTAAGCCTTAATTGTTTTATTTTTTCTCCCAGTGTGAGAGTGTCCCGGTATATCTGCTGTACCAGATGATCGTCTTTTTCTTTCAAATGTTCCAAATCAGCAAACAACTGTTTGTCAGCCAATAATTTTTCCGGAAGTTTGGTGGGATTTAAACCCTTTGATTTTGCGTATTTAACCCCATATGTATTTCTCAGGTAATCTATGGCCTTATAATTATCCAGATCAGTAATATTCAGCATTAAATCGGATACCTGTTGCCTGACCAGTGCATTTACCTGCCGTTGTGCGGTTCTTGGCTTGGTTTTGTATAACTCATAGAAAGGTGCTATAGAAATCGGTGTCCCGTATTTAATCACCATATCTTCCTGTATATCGAAATAATTTGAATAATGATTACAGGACGGAAGGACAAATAATTCTTTCTTAAAATCGCTTTTTCTTGCAGCTTCAAAAAGGATATGCAGGTAACCTGATGAGAATTTACCCAGCCAGCGTTTATCCTGATGTCCGGACTCGGGGAAAATAATGATGGTTCCATCATTTAATAATTCCTCTTCGGATACTTCAAAAGTATCAGTGTTATGTACCAGTGACTCCTCTCCATCAACAGACATACGGTATGCCGGTAGCAATCCCAGCCAACGAAGCAAGCGATTGGCCAGTGGTTTGTTGAAAACATCGGCCCGCGTGATTACCTTATGTTTTCTTTCTCTTCTCCCTTTAACGGTAAGCAAAAGTCCCAATGGATCACATAAGCTGTTTTGATGATTGGATACAATCATTAACGGACACTTTTCAGGTATGTTTTCTGTATTGACTGCATATACTTTCCGGTAATATACATGATCATGAAAGAAACCCACATACTTCTTGAATATCCGATACCCTAAACCGGGTTTTTCGTTTTGGATGTTTCTCTTTTTTGTCATTATTATTTATACTAAAGAGAGCGTAATATTTGATGTCCTGATTAATGGTGTGTATGCCTAATTTCGGACAATTTTAGATGAACTGGTTATCGAAAGAACTTGATCAATAATAAACGTAAATATTATCGAATTGTTCATTTTATGAGTTCAAAAGGATTACGATAAAACCGTCTACATCACTGCTTTTGAAAGATCCGGATTTTCAGGTACGGATGCTGTCTTTTTCAAATTGATTATTTCTCGAATCCCAAAACCATTAGTTTTACTAATAAAAAATTATTCCAAGCGACAAATATAATCTATTTTAGATTACAATAAGTGTCCATTATTACTGTAAAAATGTTTGAAAAGTCGTTTTCCTGTTTTCTGAATTGTTTTAGTCTGTATTACACAAAATATATTCTTTTGTTTCCTAGTGAATTGCGAAGATATTATAGATTTTGTTAAACGCCAAATAATTATTTATTCGCAGGTGATTACACATCTAAATCAATGGATATTCCATTTTTCTTACATATTCGTTGTATAGCGAATTTTCCTGCCATGGCAGCTAATGGTAGACCACCATTGGGATATACCCACTGTCCGGCAAGGTACATATTTTCTATTCCGTCGACAAGACCTCTGTGTCTTTTTCTTTTTATATTGGTTAATGGAAAGAAAGACATATAAGCACCCTGGTATGTCTTGCAATAACGATTGAATGTCAGCGGTGTCGCAACATCAGTCATCTCTGTTTTACCTGCCAGTTCGGGATATACAGCGGTCAATTCATCAATGATTGCTTTCGCAACTTTTTCTTTCTCCTGCCTGTATAAAGCGGGAGAATCTTCTTTTAACTGTTTCCAATATTTATATTCTTTATCCTCAATGGTCAACGTAATTAATGATTTACCATCTATATTGAATTCCGGATCATAACTGTAATTTTTCATGCTCAGTTCATGGTAAACCGTTTGGTTGATCGTCAATGGGTGTGTCAACTTGAGGCAAAGGAATTCCGGATATTTTTTCAGGTCAGCGTTTATTCCTAATGAGACCAATGTTGCTGAGAGAAACCTATAATTTTCGGGAGAATCGAATCGTTCTTTAAAGTAGGTATCTTCATATTTCCCTTGAAGTAGCTGGTGGAGTACGGTATATGCATCTACTGTCGGAACAATATAGTCTGCGGGTATTTCTGTACTGTCGTCGGTCAGTGTTATTCCTACGGCTTTCCCGTCACGAATGATGATATTTTTTACAGGAGTTCCGGTATGCATGATTCCTCCCAATTCTTCGAATTTCCCTCTCATCCGTTGTGCAAATTGATATGATCCTCCCATGGGCCATCCTCCGTCACCGGAAGTCCGTATTCCCAATGTGAAGAAAAGGGTATTAGCCGGTAATTCAGTCGGCACAATTGAAGAAAGCATCCTGCGGATAACATCTGATTGGAATCCGGATAAATAATCCTTGATGGATACCTTACTACTTTTTACCATTACTTTTCCAAACTTGAAATGTTTGAACAGCAAGTTCATTTTCTCAAAAAACGACATGTACTCAAATGGTTTTCCACCTGGAACAGGGGGGGTCTGGCACCGCCTGACAGACTCGATAAATTTTTTGATCTCTGATTCATCGACCGGAGAAATGGACAATAACTCCTGTTCCATCTTATCCAGTTGCGAATACAGATAATATGTCTTCCCTTCGTGAATGGTAGCAACAATATATTTGGACTGGTATATGGTTGTCTCATCATTAATAGCACCACATGTTTTCCATACACGGTACATGTCGGTACCTTTTTTGGATCCGGTAAGCCAGTGAATACAACCGTCGATATGGTACCCTTTCCTGTCCCATCCTGTACATATCCCTCCGGCGACATTGTGAAATTCAAAAATTTCCGCTTTAAAACCAGCCCTAAGTGCATAAATACCTGCAGTTAGCCCTGATATACCTCCTCCAATAATAATGATTTTTTTGTTCATTGTTTAAGTTCTATATGGTAGTTTCTGGTAATGATTAAATGATTATTAAAACATTCTTTACTACAAGGGACAAAGTTAACAAAAATACCAGTTTAAGAAATTTCATTTTCTTAACGTAATAAAATGGCTCATTATTGTGTGAATTAATGCCTGGTAAATTATCCTATTAAAAAACTTAATACCGCTACAAGTCCGAGTAAGACGATCAGTATTCCGGCTGTCCTGTTCAGGTATAGCAGGTAACGCGGGCGGAATTTATTCCGTAACATAGCGATACAGGTAGTTAGTGTGAACCACCACATAGATGCTCCGATAAAAACCCCGGCGAGAATGAATGATCCTGAAAAATAACTGATATCCGAATCAACTCCGAAAAGAGCAAAAAAAGCCATGTATGTCAGGATAAAAGCAGGATTAACTATTGCAATGAGAAATACCGAAACAAAGTCGCTTCTTAATGTTTCTTTTTTTTCCTTGTTCTGCCGGATTTGCATTACAGGATTCTTAAAAAAAGTAATCACTCCTAATACGATAACACAGATTCCAAGTATGATTTTTAACAGTTCGATATTTTTTTCAATGAATGGCAACACAATTCCCAGGAAGAATGCAGCAATAGTCGCAGATAAAGTATTGGCAGAAGCGGCTCCGAGTCCGGAAATAAATCCGGATTTCCGGCTTTTGGATAATGTTCGTTGGATGCAGAGTACTGCAATAGCTCCTGGTGGTATTGCTACCATTAATCCAGTTATTATCCCTATCCCTAAATTCAACAAAAATTCCATATCCGGTGATATCAGTAATATCCAGCTGCAAAGATAACAGTATACCTCAATTTGAGGTTATAAAAATACAAGTAATAAAAAACAATTAATCTCATATTTACTATACGTAATCAATTTGATCAATGTGACTTAAGAAAACAATAAATAGCAATGAGTGCTAAATTCAAAAACTTGTTCCCGTATCTTACGGGAAATATATCCAATAAAGAATAAATAGGGTTAGGACAGGAGGTATTGAATTTCTCTTTTAAGCATCGGAAAATTTAATATAGAGTCAACAAGCTTTTTATTTTTTGAGTAATATATAATGGGTAATACGGTCCATTTTATTTTTCGGGGTAATTATTGTCCCATTTTTTAATGTACCAATAGCAAACATCGCTTTTTGAGGATTTTTGATTTGAAATCCTTTCAACAGCAAGAGTTGATCTGTCGATGCATAGAGTTTCTGTATAGGCGCCCATTCCATCTTGTAACCAAAATGAAGTTATATGCATATAACAATGATACATAACAATTGTTTACTTTTCTATCACATTAGAATAAAATATTTTGGTATGTAGTGAACTATATTTGCTCCAAAACAAAAGAATATTTCCCCGAACCTACATTTACTTTTACAAAAGCGCCGTCTACAATTCCCTTTTGAGCCAATCCGTTTATTGTCAAGACATATTTTTTTGATGTTTTTGGAATCCATATTTCGGCAGTGGCATTGGCCGGAATTTCTATTTCCATAGTGAATTTTTCATCGGGTTGGTTATTAAAAGCTACGGATATATCGCCTCTAATGGAGGGAATTCTTATCGAAGCCTGCTTAAGTGTTGCCGGCTGTGGTTTGATACGTATTTTTTCAAATCCAGGTTCAATTGGTTCAATTCCCATTAATTTCCTCGGGATTATATTGGCAGGTGCAGCTCCCCAGGCATGATTCCAGTCCTGATTCGGCTTATATTTATTATCCCATGCTTCAAGTGATATGGTTGAACCTTCCCTGATCATATTGTACCAGCTTCGTTCGGCAGTGGAAGAAAGAAGCTCAAGCCCGTATTGTGCATCATGCGAATTGTAGATGGCATCCATTAGGAATTGTGAACCATAAACACTGCAGGCCAGGCCTCTTGTCCGCATAAAATCACTGACCTTTTTTACATTCTTTTGCGGTACTATTCCAAAAGCCATAGGGAACATATTGGCATGTAAAGAACTGTGATCAGTGTCAATACCATCGTTATAATATCCTTTTTTGGGATCTAACATTAACCGGTTTATTTTTGTTTTAACCTGTTGAGCTTCCCTGTCATATTTTTCCTTATCTGTTTGATATCCCAGTACTCCGGCAATAACACTCATTTGCCGTAAGGCTTCATAATGGTATGCATTTACCACGGTATTATAATCTGTAAATACAAAACCATCGGATTCTCCCGCTTCATTTTTCCCTAATCCCAGGATGCCGCTTTGAGGCCAGTCGACGATGTCACGCAACGCTTTTCCCTTGAAATGTATCGATTTGAGCAATTCGGGCGTTTGTTTTCCGGTTCTGGTGCTGATCAGGCCATTGTTTTCTTTCAGTCCGCCAAGCGTCTTGGCCTTGAGATCCTCATAAAAACGTTTCAATGAAGCCATATTCCCGGTGTACAGATAATCATTCCATGCCATCAACACCGATTGCATGATCCATTCGGCAGGCCATGTGGCATAGTTGATGAGGTATTCATGACTATGACGGGCTATCGTAAACTCCCTGTCGACAGCATAATGACACAACTGATTGATTAATGCATCAGCTTCATAAGGGATCCTCTCCCTGTCACCATCTACATAGGTACCTGCGAAGGAAGTTGCTTTGATAGAATATTTGCAGAGATCCCATACGCGGTTCAATACAGTATCGGATGAGTGAAACTCCGATGCTGTTTCATTGAATGGATAAAATATGGTCTGCCTCATCATATCTGTTGTATTCAATGCAGGTGAATAACCTTCTACTTCGCAGTAACGGAACGGGTAAACTTCGCCGGTATAATCAGGCATTATAATCGGTTTTACACCGCTTTCATTGGCGGAAATATTTGTATTCCTTTTATCCGGGCGAATTTTGACCGAATAGGTGTGTGTGCCTGCCATCAGCGGTAACCTGTACATGGCATAACGAATGGTTCCACCCGGCTTACGGTCGACTTGTCCGTTTTTTGCGTGCTCTCCCAAATGAATAATCACCGTATCCATTTCCTTGAATGATGTCAATGTCAATCGCAGCCGGCCAAAAGACGCTTTCCCGAAATCAATAAAATAATGTCCCTTATCTATTGTAGAAATTTTGACAGGGTGTTCATCACTTACCTGTAACGGATATTGTGCAGTCATGCCATCCATATTTTCGGCTGTAATAAAGCTTTTTACCTGTGAAAACGGGCTTTCCACACCATGATTGTCCCATACTTTTACTTTCCAGTAATAAACAGTGGATGGCTGGAGCGCTTTCCCTGCATATGGCACAGATACTGAATTATTGCTTTCTGTGCGTCCGCTGTCCCACATATCGCCTTCATCTTTTGCCAATAATTTTGGTGATGTGGCGACTAAAATATGGTAAGCGGTTTGAAGCGTATTGGCTTGTTCGCTATTTACCACCCACCCTAAATACGGGTTTGTATTCCGGATAGCTGCTGTCTGGTATCGCTCAATTAGGGAGCCGATTTCAGATAATGATATATTGGCAGGATAACCGTCGAGGAATACCCGGTCGGTATGTTCCAATAAATCTGTGGTAAGATGGGAAGGTGACTGGGCTATACAAAGCTGGATGCTGGCCAGAAAAACAATAAAAATCCGGGACATAATTCTTTATATTTATATGATTATTCTAATTTAATTCCAATACAACAATTGATTTTGCAGGGAGTTGAACATTTAGTATTCCCTTATTGATTTTAAATGTACTAAAATCAGCCGGCTTTACCAGGTCATTTTTTTCAAAAGTATTATGATCATTAATATTACCGGAGGTTAGCACTGTTCCCTTCACCTTCGCAATTTGCATGGCAGATATATCTATATTCACTTCACGTCCGGCTTCCAGGTCGATGTTGGTCAGGGATACGTGGTATTTGCCATTCTTGTCTTTAGAGGCCGAAACATTTACCACCGGTATATTGCGGTGGTTAATTAGTTTAGTGTCTGATATGATATCTAACGGAAGAAAGGTGGCATCCTGATGTACCTTATACATATCGAATACGTGGTAGGTAGGGGTCAACAACATTTTGTCATCCTTTGTCAGGATTATCGATTGAAGTACGTTGACTACCTGCGCGATATTAGCCATTCGTATACGGTCGGCATATTTGTGAAAGACATGCAGTGATAAGGCGGCAACGAAAGCATCGCGAAGCGTGTTCTGCTGGAACAGAAATCCGGGATTGGTTCCGGGTTCCACATCCCACCATGTTCCCCATTCATCAACCAGTAAGCCGATATGCTTGTTCCGGTCGTATTTATCCATAATGACAATGTGCTTTTGGATGACTTCTTCGATTTCCATACATTTGGCTATGGTCCAGTAGTAATCGTCATTATTGAAGTTGGTGGCAGATCCTTTACTACCACTCCATCCTTTCACTGTATAGTAATGTAATGAAAGGCCATTCATCCGGTGTCCGATATTTTTCATCAGTACTTCCGTCCAGTTATAATCATAATCACTGGCTCCACTGGCGACTTTATACAATTGGTTGCCGTCATAATTACGGCAATATACCGCATATCGACGGTACAGATCGGCATAATATTCCGGTCTCATGTCTCCGCCACACCCCCAGCTTTCGTTACCTACACCCCAGTATTTTACTTTCCAGGATTTCTCCCTGCCGTTTTTGCGTCGCAAATTTGCCATGGGGCTGTCGCCATCAGAAGTAATATACTCCACCCATTTTGCCATTTCTTCTACAGTTCCACTTCCTACGTTGGCACTGACATATGGTTCACATGCTAATATTTCACATAAATTTAAAAATTCATGGGTACCGAAACTATTGTCTTCAACTACTCCTCCCCAGTTGTTATTGACCATTTTAGGCCGCTGATCACGCGGTCCTATACCGTCCATCCAATGATATTCGTCGGCAAAACAGCCTCCGGGCCACCTGAGGTTCGGTATCTGAAGAGATTTCAAAGCATCCAGGACATCCTTCCGATATCCCCGGACGTTAGGTATGGAAGAATTTTCTCCCACCCAGATTCCACCATAGATGCATGATCCCAGATGTTCGGCAAAATGCCCATAAATATGTTTACTGATGATCTGCCTGCCTTGTTCGGGATGAATCCGGACTGTGACATTTTTCTGCGAAGACGCAGTTAATGTGGTAAATAATAAGAAAAGGCCAGTTATTATCAGATTTTTCATATTGGTATGGATATAATTAATTGCTTACAGATAAAATGGTTTCAACAGGTTTTAACCAGGGTGCGGAAAATTTAACTTTAACAGTGCCTTCTGTTCCGGTAGTCTGGATGTATGCCAATAACCGGCCATGAAAAGCCCGTTGTTTATTGTCCCTGTAATTTCCCATATCGCTGTTATTGCTGGCCTCTAGTCCTAATAACTTCGCCGGCCCTTCGACCACGCAGGTAATCTCTTCATCCGAGATCATTACCGGAATACCGTTCATATCCACTACCTGAACGGTAACATGAACCAGGTCTTTATTCTTATCCGGATGAGGGTTGTCTACGAGAACGGTCAATGCATCCGGCCTTCCGGAGGTCCGGATATCATAACGGCATACTTCTTTGTCTCCCTTATATCCCACTGCTTCGAGTTTTCCGGCTTGATAAGGAATATCCCAGGATATAATACCGGTATGGTCATCGTAATCTTTGAGCGTGCCTGTTTCCTTTCCATCCAGCAACAATTTCGCTTTTTCACAATTGGTATAACACACCACACGGATGATCTGTCCTTGCTCATAATTCCATATCGACCAGGCATCCAGGGATAGCTGGCGCGGATTGTCCGGGGCCGGGTAAGTGCCGATATATATCATAGGCCGGGTATCCCACAATGCCTGGCGAAAATATCCTCTGGGCTTTTGGAATCCTCCGAAATCAAGCAATCCGGAATAAAATCCTCTTGAGGGCCACCTTCCCGCTTCTCCCAGATAATCGATGCCGGTCCAAAGGAATTGTCCGAAGATATGCTCCTTGTCTCTGGTCGCTTTCCATGAATCCATTCCATGTCCGTTCTCACTTCCGTAAATGATCCTTTCAGGGTATTTCTGATGATCAGAGTCATACCTGTTTTCAGTATAGTTGTATCCAGTGATATCCACAGCCGAAGGATATTCCGTTTCATTGGACATGATTACACCCGCCAAAGCGGCGGTTACAGGTCGTGATGCGTCCAGTTGTTTTACATCGGCAACCAGCCGTTTGGCTATTCCTCCTAAACGTTCGGCAGGAGGATTGTCCGGGAGATATCCGCCATAGACTGGCTGGCTGAAAGTGCTGCCATTCAAGCTGGGATGTGAATATGGATCGTTCGGATAATCGACTTCATTACCGATACTCCACATGACAATCGACGGATGGTTTCTATCCCGCAATACCATTGCTTGTATATCCTTGTTGCTCCATTCATTAAAAAAGGAGGCGCTGCCCTGAAAACCGGGTTTCCCAACGTTCCACCCTTCCAGCCATTTCTTTTTGGGGAATTCCCATTCGTCAAATGCTTCATCCATTACCAGAAAGCCCAGCTCATCACAAAGTTCATAAACATCAGGTGCTTGCGGATTATGACTTGTGCGGATAGCATTACAACCTAAGTTTTTCAGGTTTTTCAACCTGCGTTCCCATACCTTACGGGGAACCGCTGCCCCAAGACATCCGGCATCATGATGGATACATACTCCTTTCATCTTCATCCATTGTCCGTTAAGTGCAAATCCTTTATTTGCATCGAATGTAAGGGTACGGATACCCGTTTTTACAAGGCTTTCATCAATGACCTTCCCATTTTGAAGGATTTGGGTTTTTACACTATATAGGTAGGGCCGCTCAATATCCCATAATTCAGGGTTTTTGACCTTGATCTCCAGTGAATTTTTGTCGACTGAATTTGCTTTTGATGCGATTTTTTTCGTGTTTTTTGATACCGATCTGCCATCTGCAGATAATAGCTCAACCTGCACTGTGAGATTCCGGGTCGAAGAAGTTTCATTCTTTACATCTACCTGTACTTCCAAAAGGGCTTCTTTTCCGGTCACTTTCCGTGCCTGGCAGAATACTCCCCACTGGTCAATGTGAATAGATCCGGAATACACCAGATACACATTGCGGTATATACCTGATCCTGTATACCAGCGGGAATCGGCTGATAAACTGTGGTCTACTCTTACAGCCAGTATGTTTTCTTCTCCATATTGGATATAAGGTGTCAGATCATACATAAAAGATATATATCCGTTGGGCCTGGTCCCTAGGGAATGTCCATTAATAAATACCTCACTGTTGTTATATATGCCTTCAAAATAAATGAAGACTTTTCCTTCCTTTTTTTCGGAAGGAATATTCAATGTTTTTCTGTACCAGCCTATACCTCCGGGAAGATAACCTGTGCAGCTTGCCAGGGTTGGGCTTAAGGTACCTTCTATGCTCCAGTCATGGGGAAGGTCGAGCTTTCTCCATTTGCTGTCATCGAAATTTACGGATGGGACATCTGACGGGTCGCTCAATGTGAACCGCCATCCGTTATTGATATTTTCAGGCTGTCCGAAAGATACCTGGGAATATGACGGAACGGACAGTGCCGTTATAGTCAATATGAGTAATAATAATTGTCTCATCTGTTATGGTAATTTATTTTTTCTGATAAACCCGTACATAATCGATTTCATACTTCAGGGGGAATGTTTCATCGTCCGGAATGCCTCCGTTTATTCCACCTATGGCCAGATTTAATAATATATAATGAGGCTGCCTGAAAGGATTTTTGTGTTCACCCAAAGATCCGTTGAACGTATCCTTTAACAAGGTCTCATTCAGTAAGCGATCATCGAGATAGATCCTGATAGCGTTTTTATCCCAATCCATCCGCCATATATGAAATTTTTCCGTCCAGTAAGGATCTTTATCAGTGAATTCAGTGAAAGGGAACATACAGGTATTCCATGCAGCATGATATCTTTTTTCGGTTCCCCATGCCGTATTGGCCAGGATATGTGGTACACCTTTTACCTGATAATATTCCATGATATCTATCTCTCCGTTTGAAGGCCATTCCATAGAGTTTCCCAATGTCCATATAGCCGGCCATGCTCCACTGGCTACAGGGATCCTGGCCCTTATTTCAAACCGGCCATACAGGAATTCTTTTTTACCGGTCGTTCTGATACAGGATGAGCTATATTGGGCATAAGGCCTTTTTTTACGCCAATCGTTATTACCAGGCGAATAATCAGGATTTTTTATCTGGTCTTTTTTTCCGCATATGGTAAGCAGTCCGTCTGCACAATTGGCATTATCCGGTTGATACCATTGAAATTCTTCATTTCTGACAAAACCGTTTTCATGACTCCATACACCGGGATCAGGTTGTCCGTTATTATCAAATTCATCATTCCAGACTAATTTCCATCCGCGTACATCCTTTGGAACTTCTGCGACCGGCCGGACATCTTCGAAAATGTCCAAATCCCATTCATCTGCCCATTTCAATACAGGTAGTCCATCGTTAAACAGGACCGGTAACCAGATATACCCGCCTTCAATAGGTTTTTTTGGTGTCCAGCGATCTGCCATAAAAATGAAGGCGTCCTTTTTGCCGGATACAGGTAAAATATACGTGCTCTGGGAATGGAAAGTCAGTTCGGCCCCATCACCTTTACACGGATTCGGATATTCTTTCCATGGGCCCATAATATTTGTGGCGACATGAAGTCTGGCAGCATTTGGATCCCATCCGGTACATCCGGACGTGATCATGAAATATTTTCCGTCTTTTTTAAAGATAGCAGGAGCCTCATTATGGCCGGCAGGAGCCATACGCACATATTTTCCCGTATGGGTCAGATAATCATCGGAAAGTTCTGCTATATGTAAAGTGAAGTTTTCTTCGGATGAATAAATATGGTAGGCTTTCTTATCATCGTCCACGAAGAGGGTCATATCCCGTGACATCTGTCCTCCCTGAAAATCACGGCGAACAAATAATCCGTCTTTAACGGCTTGCATCCACTCCGGGGTCCACTCTTTTTCGAAACTTTCCGGACGAATTTCTGAGTTTCGTTGTTCTTCAGTCATATTTTCCGGCCATTTTCCGGCGTTGGGCCTGAAAGAACGGATATAGTTGTATGGGCCTGTGATCTTGTCTGATATGGCAATTCCAACCCGTGCCGCACGATATCCTCTTCCTTTTAGTTCCAGATGAAAAAACAGGATAAATTTTTGTGTTTTCTCATTGTATATCACTTTGGGACGTTCCATCACACAACCTGCGATAATATCACTTGTCGAATCATTCTGTTCGACAGGCAAAGCGACGCCTTCATTTTTCCAGTTATACAGGTCTTTGGAGGAATAACAGGTGATTCCGACCCATGCCGAATTGGATCGTTCTCCTTTATGTTCACCGAACCAATAATATTTTCCCTTGTGGTATATTATACCTCCGCCATGGGCATTGATATGTGCACCATTATTGTCAGGCCATGGCTGGCCGGGCAGAAATGAATTCCTTTGTCCCCGGACATAGGGTAAAAGCGTAAAAATGACGAGACAAAAGACAAGCAATTTTTTCATACTAATTTTTATTACCAGATTATTTGGTTTTGTTGAATGAATCCAGGTTCCATTCATCTTTCCATTTGATGACCGGTTTCCCGTTTTCAAATTGTATGGGTAACCAGACATATCTTCCGTCAATAGGATTTTTGGGAAGCCATCGGTCCCCCATGTAAATAAAGGCGTTTTTCCCGGCAACCGGTAGAACATATGTACTTTGCGAGTGAAATGAAAGGTTGGCATCTTCACCGGTGAAGGGATTTCCTAATTCTTCCCATGGCCCCCAGATAGAAGAAGCTACAGCTGAACGGCCGGCATTGGGTGCCCAGCCTGTGCATCCGGACATGATCAGGTAATATTTTCCGTCTTTTTTAAATATAGCCGGTGCTTCCATAAAACGTCCGGGAAAGAAACGTGCATATTTACCTGAGCAATCGGTATAATCGTCATTTAACTGTGAAATATGCAATGTGCTGTTCTCTTCCGAAGAATAAATATGGTAGGCGGTTCCGTCGTCATCCACGAAAAGATTCATATCCCTGGCCATTTGCCCTCCGGGCATATCCCTGCCAAGCAGGTTCAAAGTGTCCGGGTGGGAGGGAAGGTCACCTCCACTGAAACGTTGTCCTTTTGATGGTATTTTATCTGATTTGTGTACCTCCAGTACATTGACCGGCCAGTACCCGGCATTTGGCCGGATCGCCTTTACAAAGGTATATGGTCCTGCCGGCTGATCGCTTACCGCAATCCCGCTTAAAGCACCGGTATAACCTGCTCCTTTGGGTTCCAGATGAAACCACATCACATACTGGTTGTTTTTCTTGTTATAAATTACCTTCGGACGTTCGAGGATACACCCTTTTGCAATACTATGAGCGGGGTCATCCGTTATTACCCATAATGCCACTCCTTCATCTTTCCAGTTATACAGATCTTTAGATGAATAGCAATGTACACCAATCTGGGCTGTATTTCCCAGATCCCCGTCTGTCTTATGTTCACCGAACCAATAGTATGTGTCTCCCATCACCAGTATCCCTCCTCCATGTGCGTTGATATGTACTCCTTTGTCATCAGGCCATATCTGTCCGGGATAAAATGCATTTCTTTGTGCTGAAACCCGGATAGTGCACAAAACAGCAATAATGCTACAAAAAATAATCGATTTCATATTTATATTATATAGTTACAAAGATATCTTTTAGAAATTTGTTCTCATTATTATTTGGTGTTCCTTCATGCAAATTCTTTTTCCTGCAATCAATACGGCTTTATACCCTAGAAGAAAATCACTCGCGACCAATTTCGAGGTATATTTGTCTGAAAAGCGCTCATATGTTTCATTTACGGTATGATATTGTTCTATATTCTTCATGACAACTGGTGCAGGTTAAGCGATGTATATCATTTTGGCTATTTTGACTCAGATATGTTGTATTTGCCTTTTTTACATCTATTTTACAATTATCCGAGATATTGGTATGACATTTATCACATGATTTTTTAGTATTGTTAGAGTGTGGTTCATGGCATGCCATACAACTGATTCCTTCATGAACACCTATTGGCGTCCGGTCATCTTCAGATCCCGTACGGTGTATATAGTCAGGAGAATGACACTGCATGCACAGCAATGCATTGGGATCTCCGGATACTTTAACTTTGCGGTTCCCATCTACCATATCCACTTTGGTCAAGTGGTCGCTACGCAGATGCATTTTGTCTGCCCGTATATAAAGGGCTGTTTTAGGATTGCTCACCATCGTTATTCGTGAAGAATCGACCATAGAGACATACCTTTTTGATACGGGATTTTCAGTATGGATCTGATGGCATGCCAGGCATGGAATTGCCGGACGTTCTTCTTGTTTTTTATCCCGAATACCCCATTCAGAAGAATTTCCCTCGAGGGTCATTAAATCGTGAATATTGCCTTCATAAAACATCCCATGGCAACGAAGACAATCCCAATATGGTTTTTCCATAACATTATGGGTACTATCCAAAAATATTTCCCGGTAATTGACCGCATGTCCACCGGATAACCATCCTGCATATTCCGATTGATGGCAGGAAGCACAACGATCAGAGATTTCCAGTATCTGGTTTTCCGTTAATAAAATATCTTCATTGTGTTTATTGCTTTTCACATGACTGATCAGCATTCCTATTTTTTCACTTAAAGAATGGTATCCGTTGGAAAGCGCTGTCCCATGACACTCAACGCATGATACATCTGCATGTGCAGATGTCATCCAGTCGGCATGAGATGGAGCTACTTCGTGGCACTGTGCACAGGTATGTTTCGGGTCAAGTACGTTCCATGTGGTATATGAGGCAATAACCACCAGCATCAATATTCCGCCAACAATCAATATTATATGCCTGCGTTTCATCTTAAGATGATTTTATGCTGTTGAAGTTTTTTACTATGTATTCCCCGGTACGGTATGCAATTGCCATGATGGTCAACACAGGGTTAAAGCCACCATTAGTCACTAAAACACTGCCATCTGCAACAAACAAATTTTCAATCTCATGTATTTGTCCGAAGGGGTTTACTACAGATGTTTTTGGATCATTCCCCATCCTACACGTCCCTGCCTGATGTTGTCCTCCACTGGGGCTATAGGATACTTTACCGGGGATACCCCTGGGCCATACCTGTACAGCACCAGCTTCCTTTAGTATTTCTACGGCTTTGGAAGATAGAAAAATGCAATTGTCCCGGTCCAAAGGATGGCGTCCTCCGGACATTGCGGCTACAGGAATTCCCCAATAATCCTTAACGGTAGGGTCGACGGTTATACGTGAGTCAAAATTGGGAATCTCCTGTACCGGGCCATGTAAACGGGCTGAACGATAGTAATATTTTCGTTGATAGTCTTTATGTTCTTTTCCCCAACGTGCACTTCCGGAA
This sequence comes from Bacteroidales bacterium, assembly GCA_031275285.1. NCBI lineage: Bacteria > Pseudomonadati > Bacteroidota > Bacteroidia > Bacteroidales > Bacteroidales bacterium. The sequence continues at coordinate 30,456 of JAISOY010000108.1, forward strand.
GGTCTGTTACCTGTAAAAGCATAAGGTAACTGGAAGAATTCCGTACACAACATTCCTCCTCCCACTAATCCGGGGTTATGATGGTTAAAATCACATATGGCCATAGTGGCTCCTGGGCCGGTAAGGTCCAGTATGTCGAAGTCAAACAACCCTGTTGCACCCGTATATACATGTCCTTGTAGATTTCTTCCTACCCAGTCATTATTATTCCCGGCTCCGTTAGGATGAAGTTTTGATTTGGAGTTCAGCAATAGCCTTGCTGTTTCAGTGGCAGCACCGGCGACAACGACCATGTCAGCGGTTTGTGTTTTGCCATTACCTTTTGAATCAAAATATTCCACACCCCTGGCACGACCTTTTTCATCAATGATAATATTTGCTACCATGCAACCGGTTTTTACTTCACAATTCCCTGTTTTCATCGCAACAGGAATGACCGTATTCTGTGTGCCGTTTTTCGCATCAACAGGACAGGCAAATCCGACACAGGTACGGTTACGGATACATCGGGGACGGCCATTATATGGAATGGAATTTCTCAGCATGGGGATGGGAAAGGGGTGTAATCCCATTTTTTTACATGTTTCGGATAAATGCCTGGCCTCCCTGTTATATTCGAATGCAGGCATCGGGTAAGGTCTATTACGCGGACCGGCAAAAGGATTCGTTTCATCTCCGGAAACGCCTATCTCCCATTCTGCTTTTTCGTAGTAAGGTTCCAGATCATCATATGTAACAGGCCAATCTTCCAAAGAAGAACCTTCAACATGTCCGTAGATGCTTTTTAGTTTAAAATCTTCCGGCATAAAACGCCAGGCCATTCCGCCATAGCTTACAGTTCCGGATCCTACGCATGCTGCATTGTGGTTATACCCTCCATTTGCGGGAGTGATTGTTGTCCTTTTCCCATCCGGACTTATTAAAACTCTCGGATTTCTTTTCCAATCAGGTCCAAATGCATTTCCTAACTCCTGAATACGTTGGGAGATCAGTTCATCATTGGCATTTTTATCATATACGGGCCACTCCCCGCGTTCAAAAAGTATTACAGACAGGCCATTAACAGCCAGTTCCTTTGCTATAACGCCACCTCCGGCTCCTGCCCCAACAATGATAACATTGACATGCTTATTTGCCATCTTTGTATCTGTTTTGTCCGATTAATAAAGGATAATCCAGTTTCATCATCCGGTAACTGACATAATCTTTATTCCCGCCATGTCGTGGAGACCCGTAAAAACCTTGCATAGTACGACGTAATACCAGGTTGAAAAAAGAAGCCTGATTAGCTTTCTGCCAGTATTCTCCGGGCAATTTATTCCTTTCCATATCTTTCATGATTGAAACCTGTTCTACAGACGATAACTGTTCGAACAAACAATTGTGTTTTTCTTTACAAAAAGCCTGTAAGGCCACTATTCCATTCTTGAAGATTGCTTCATCATCCGGAAATCTCAGGGTGGTTTGTTTATCTATAAAATTAATTACCCCTGCATCCGTCGCTCCCGGATCTTCGTCGGCAGGAATTATCTGTTCACACAATGCAATCAGACACGAAGCTTCTTCTTTAGTAAATATCCTGTAACCGGATTTCTGATTCCCGTTACATGATGAATACAATAATAAAGATCCGTATATGAATCCCAAATGCTTCAGAAAATTTCGTCTATTGTATTGCATGATTCTACAGGTAAGTGTCAAACAAAAGAACGGTTATGTAAAAATAAGATCTTTCCTGCTTTTATACATCCATCATTACGTTAAGAAACAGATCATAAAAAGTTATCATTCAAAGCGTACGATGTCAAATATCATAACAATAACCGGATGAATATTTAGTATTGTTTGATATTCCTCAGTATAAGCTCTTTCCTCTTATAATCGATAATGGCTTTATGCCGTAACAGGAAATCGCTTCCGATCAACCCCGAAACACGTTTATCAGAAAAGCGCTTATATGTTTCATTTACATGACTGAGATCGATCAATACGACTTTCCAGTTTTTACGTTTCAGATCACCCAGTTTAAATTTTTCAATATTTCCGATACTGCTGATGAGTTCTCCGGCATTGATCCCTGTCGACTGTATTTCCTGTTTGATCCCTTTTTTTTCTGTGATTTCAGGAATGATCGAAGCGTCAAATACAGTTTGTGAGGCTCCGGTATCTATCAATAAGTCACATTTTTTCTTATTGATGGTTCCACTTACGAATAAATGGAAACTATTATCTTCACCTAATGTAACAATTTCAATAGGGATGGTCGTTTTCATTTTTTTAATTGGTTTTATATTGAAGCGAAAGCTAAAGCAGCTACACTGACTTTTGATTCCGGAGAGCACAGGATCGTATGGATACAGGCTTCAAGCGTAGCGCCTGTTGTAATCACGTCATCAATTAGCAGTACGTGTTTCCCTGCCAGTGATTCGGGATCAGATAAGCCAAATCCTGACGCCACGTTCTCCCATCTTTCATAACGCTTTTTACGGGTTTGCGTATTCGTTGCGGAATGACGGATCAGTGTCTTTGCATCCATCGGCTTGTTCATCGAAGCACCGACTCCCCTGGCAATCCATTCACTTTGGTTGTATCCCCGTTTGCTCATTTTTTTCGGATGTAGGGGGACCGGAACTACCACATCGATGTTATTGAAGCAGGATCGTTCAAGCTTTTCCCCCATTCTCTTTCCAAGGACTTCTCCTATTTGCTTTTGCCCCTGGTACTTCATTTGATGCATCAGTCTTTGTATCCGGTTCCCTTTTTTAAAAAAGTATTGGGCCGTGGCATTTTCCACTTCTGCCCTTCCCCAGAATATCTGTGCTACCTGATTGTCTTTTTCTTTATAAAAACCGGTTTCCGGAAGCTCATACAAGCAATGGCTACAGATGTGCATTTCTCCGTGCATCAATCCGTTAGAGCAACAAGCGCAGATATTCGGATAAAATAGTCCGACAAATCCTCTGGTAAGTTCGGATACTACTGATGGCATTCGTATTATATTATTTGCTCCGTTTTAACAAAACGGCTGCTACTTTTTCCAATTCTTCCTTGCGGGATCCATCCGGTAATGTCAAATCTTTCAGGTGCTTCATGGTCTCCTGATAATAGATCTCCATTTTTTGTTGTGCCATTCCGTTCACATCCAATTGGTCGTAGACCTGCTTTACCTGCCTGATCTTTTCCTCATCCTGTATATCTTTTCTGTTCAGTAGGGCTAATAAATGTTCCCGGGTTTTATTGTCGGCTTTTTCCAATGCCGATAATAGCAGGAATGTTTTCTTTCCGCTCAGGATATCTCCTCCTGTTGCTTTTCCGAATATCTTAGGGTCGGAATATACATCCAGCCAGTCGTCCTGTATCTGGAACGTCAATCCCAGTGATATGCCAAACTTGTATAATGCTTCCGAACTATGTTGGTCGCCGCCACCGCAAAGGGCTCCGATTTTTAGACTTGCTGCCAGAAGAACGGCGGTTTTTAACCGGATCATTTTCAGGTATTCATCAATGGAGACATCCGTGCGTTGTTCGAAATCCATGTCGTATTGCTGTCCTTCGCATACTTCCAGAGCTGTGTTGGAAAAAATATCCAATACCGAAGATAGTATTTCCGGCTTTGCCTGGCTAATATATTGATAAGCCAGTACCAGCATAGCATCGCCGGAGAGGATCGCCGTGCTTTCAGACCAGCGTTTATGAACGGTAGGGCGGTTTCTACGGACATCGGCATGATCCATTACATCATCATGCAGTAATGTGAAATTATGGAAAACTTCAATAGCTACTGCAGGCATCAAAGCCTGTTCTATATTATCGGAAAACAGGTTACAGGCCATTAAAGTTAATGAGGGGCGGATGCGTTTACCTCCCGATTCAAGCGTATATGCAACAGGCTCGTAAAGATTGACAGGTTTTTTTTCGTGGATAGCCAGTTCTTTTAGTTGTTTTTCCACGAACGAGGAACATTGCTCAAGATTATATATCATCAGGTTATATTTAATAAATCATTGCACACATAGGTTGATGCACAAAGATAGCATAAATGAATCAACATGCCATTCCGGTAAATATTTTGCTACGTCTTTTTTCGTTATTTTTGGGGCGGTGTTAAAATACCATACTTATTTTTTGATGAAACGTCTTGTCGTAATTATTGGCCCAACAGCTATCGGTAAAACACGGGTAGCTATCGAAGTGGCAAAGGCTTTATGTACTGAGATCATCTCTTGTGACTCCAGGCAGATGTATCGTGAGATGCAGATAGGTACAGCGGTTCCTGATGCTGAAGAATTATTGGCGGTGCCCCATCACTTTATCGGTAATTTATCCATCCATGATTACTACAATGTAAGTATGTTTGAACAGGAGTCGTTGACGCTTCTTGAAAAATTGTTCGAAAAATATCCTGTTGTGGTGATGACTGGTGGTTCCGGACTTTATGTTGATGCCCTGACCAATGGTATCGATGATTTTCCTACTGTAGATAAAGAGATCAGGGAGGCAGTGACAGGCTGGTTTGAAGAAGAGGGTATCGAATACCTCCGGAGACAACTGAAAATGCTTGATCCGGAACATTATGCGAAAGTAGACCTGCGTAATCATAAACGGATCATGAAGGCCATCGAAGTCAGCTTGCAGACAGGTAAGCCCTATTCTTCCTTTCTTACGGCAAAACAACGGAAACGCCCGTTTGAAATTTTAAAAATAGGGTTGAACCGTCCGCGGGAAGAGTTATTTGCCAATATTAACCGCCGTACAGAGATAATGATGGATACGGGTTTATTGGACGAAATACATCGTTTATATCCGTTCCGTCATTTGAATGCACTGAATACGGTGGGGTATAAAGAATTATTTGCTTATCTGGATGAGACGCATGATCTGGATACGGCTATAGAATTGATAAAGCGTAATACACGGCGTTACGCCAAACGCCAGTTAACCTGGTTTGCCCGTGATCCTGAAATACAATGGATGCATCCTGATGAAACAGAAGGCATTATTGATTTATCGAAAAGAGGGTGATCGTTGTAACTTTTTAAATGGACACAAAATCGAATAAAATTAAATAAATTTTTTGTTGGTTTCGAAAAAGTGTTTACTTTTGCACCGCTGAAACAACAAAGGGAGCATAGCTCAGCTGGTTCAGAGCACCTGCCTTACAAGCAGGGGGTCACAGGTTCGAATCCTGTTGCTCCCACACTAAAAACCAAAGCCTTACATTTTATCTGTAAGGCTTTTTTGTTTTTATGTGCCCGCAATTTGCCCACAGTTTTTTGATCACTTTATAATTTTGTGTGTGGAATAAAAATAGATCTTTGTTTTCCCATATGCAATAACAGTCTATCTTTTTTAAAATCATAGGTTTTGGGAAATTTATATCTTTGCAACTTTTACAGACCCAAATAAAAATACAATATGATAAGAAAATGTACTGATTCAGATATTAAAATGATATACGAGATTATAAACGATGCTTCAATAGCTTACAAAGATCATATTCCAGCAGACCGTTGGAAGGAACCATATATGCCGATGGATGAATTGAAACACGAAATTAACGAAGGAGTTGTATTTTTCTGTTTTGAAGAGGAGAATGAAATACTCGGAGTGATGGGTGTTCAGGATGTATTGGATGTCAAACTTATACGTCATGCCTATGTGCGGACAAATAGGCGGAAAGGAGGAATAGGTACCCGGTTACTCCATTATTTAACAGACAACCAGGAAAAAACCATATTGATTGGCACATGGAAAGATGCAAAATGGGCTATAGACTTCTACCTCAAAAACGGATTCCGGGAGGTAACAGAGGAAGAAAAAAATATTTTATTGAAAAAATACTGGAATATACCGGACAGACAAGTGGAAACATCTGTTGTCCTTACAAATAAGAAAACAGCTTGATGGAAGAACATGAAAATAAGAAATACTAAGCCCACATTATTCGAAAAAGCGGATTGTAATATATGGACCATAACCATGATGCAGAACGTTGAAAAGCTCTAGTAGTCTTCTATAATTTAAAACACAGCAGTTTCCATATCTGATTCGTAACTTAGGTAAATTTATCTGTTCATCAAACAAATATAGTGTCGAACACGGTGTAAAAGACAGCCCGCTCATGGAAATATGATGCTAGGAACAAGAAAATAAATAATTAAATAAAAGCCTGAAAAAAGATATCTGACAATATTAGAAAACATACAACTGTCAGATCAAGTCTTGTCTATTACAATTGATAGTTTTGATTGTGTTTGTATGTTTGCTTGAGCGGATGTGAGAATATGAAACGGGTGCCATCTTTATACACCAGATCGATCCATATGTTCCTCCCCATTTTACGATAATCAGTTTATATATAGACAACCTAATACAAATATACAACAAACTATTTCGTTTTCTTAAGTACTTGTTTTGTAATGTTTTTACGGGAAGTTGATGTCCTTTTTGGGGCGTTTTTTCCTTTGATTAAAGTTGTTTTTTCCGGCTTTCCGGACAGTCTTTTCCCCTTATGAAACGATGCTTTATTTTCTGACTTACTGCTTGTATCTTTTTTATATTCGTTATATGTTCTGCTTTTACCGACTCTGGGTCCTGAATTAGTTTTTTTAAATACTCGTATTTCCTCATCTTTCCGGGAGGTAGAAGATCTTTTGGGCTTTTCGGCTCTGCCTGAACTTATAGAATCATCTTTCGTTCTCGTTGAATATTTCCTTTCTTTTCCGAACGATTTTGTATCGTCTGAGTTCCGGTATGCACCTCTTTTATATTCGCTGTAAGTCCGGCTTTTACCATTTTTTGACGTTAATGGCTTTTTTTTGAGGACCGTCTTTTTTTCGGGTGCTTCGGAGGCTGATTTCCGGGATTTTATGGTTCTGTTTACAGTGATTGGATGTTCTTCTGTATTTTCAGAGCGATTACTTTCCGGACGGAATAATTTTTTTTCTGGGTGTCTCTCAATCGATGATTTGTTTTCCAATTCTGATTTTTGATGGTCTGGTTTGTTGGGTAGCATTTTTTTAGGTATTCTCGTCCTTTTCTTGCCTGGAACTTCTTCAATGCTTTCCTGCGGATCAAATGCTTTAAGGAATAATGCTGTTTCCTCATGGTTTAAATGCCGGTATTTTCCTTGCTCTAAACCAGTTAGTTCGATATGCATGATACGTATACATTCCAGTTTTACGACATTATATTCCAAATATTCACATGTATGACGAAGTTTCTGATCCTGTCCCTGACTTAATATAACTGATATGCTACATGCTCCAGTTTTTATCATATTTTTTAAGATAATTCCTGACTGTATTTCCTGGATAAAGGTCTTACTGATAGGTTTATTTACAGTTATATGATATTCCTTTTCGTAGTTATTCCCTGCCGCTGCTATTTTATCGGCAATACCGGAATCGTTGGTCAGCAAAACCAATCCCTGAGAATCGTTGCCGGATTGATCGATGGGAAACAATGGTCCGTCAATGCCGGTATCATCCATCATGTCAGGTACGGCTTCCTGGTCAGTATTTACAATACCTGGAGGTTTATTGTAAGCGATTATTATACTGCTGGTCTTTTTTGCCTTTATGTCATCAATGGGTTTATCTGCCTCTCCGATATGGTTACTTTTCACTTGATTTCTATTTCTTTAATGATCGGCAAAAATACGTTCTTTAATTGATAAATTTTTCTTTTCCGGATATCGCTGATGAATTATGTGCTAAGCTATTGATTTAATTTGCATTAAGATTTAAAATCATATATAATGCTATTTTTAAAGCTCTAATAAATTGCTGAAAGAAGAAGCATGAAAGACATGAATAAAAGAAGATATCACATCATTGATAGTTTTAATGGTGTTTGTGTGTTTGCTTGAGTGGATGTGAGAATACGAAACGAGTACCATCTTTATACGCCGGATCAATCCATATGTCTCCCCCCCATTTTACGGCAATCAGTTTACAGATAGCCAAACCTAATCCTGTACCTTGCGCATATTCATTCAATTTTTCGAACCGTTCAAATACGCTTTTGTGCTTTTCAACAGGTATGCCGCATCCAGTGTCTGTAACCGAAAAAAGAACATTTTCATTATTTTGATCTACCTCAAATGCCAGGGTTATAGTGCCGTCTTTTGTGAACTTTAAGGCATTAGATAACAAATTGATTAATATTTGTTGCAATCGTTGATTGTCTGTATAAAGATCGAATTTTGGATAAATTGGATCAAAGATGATCTCATTGTTGTTTTTATCCACATATTTTACTGTTTCCAGGACTTTTTTAGAAAGTTCAACGATGTCACATGTTTCGTAGGACAGTTCAATATTTTCTGTTTCTAATCTGGAAATATATAAAATATCATCAATTAACCTCAGTAACAGTTTGGAACTGTTTTGAATGATTTCACAATACGATTTTCGATTTTGTGGAGTATGCTCCTTCATGACCAGGATGTTGGCAAAGCCCACAATAGCATTAAGCGGCGTGCGGATCTCATGGCTCATATTGGCTAAAAAGGCTGATTTGAGACGGTCGGATTCTTCTGCTGCCTCTTTGAGTTTTTTCACCCGGAAGAAGTAGAAAAATACAATCAGGTAGCCCAGCAACAACAGACCGAACACAGCCGCAATGGTAATCAGCGGATATTTATAGGACTCCATGGCAAAGGAGCGGTTAAGCATTTGGTGGGGCAATGGCAAGGAGCTCTTGCGAATACCCGATTGCTTCATCTTTATCCGGTCAAAGACAAATTGATTGGGAATATCCTGTATATTTTTGTCAGTTACCACAGCGACTGATTGGTCGACATATTCAAACGCCCGTAACGACAGGTCCTTGCCAATCGTCTGACTCATGGGGATATAGCCTCCGATCACTCCTCCTTGCTCCATACCCGCCGGAGTGAGAGCAAAGCTGGGTATAGCGGGATTAGTCCCGGTTATCTGGCTAAGTACGCCGGATACGGAATAGTTGTCATTCATGTCAATACGCCACGAACCCAACAACAAAGCCGTATTAGGGGGCAAGTGCTTAATTTGCTCGATAATTTCAGGGAGAGAAGCTTTGCGCCCATCCAGCAGAATCAGTTTCAATTCAGGAAAGTTATGCATCTGCTTTTTGACCAACGCCTGGATCGACACTCCGGCGAAAGAGTTGTCCGAAAGAAAAGCGATATGTTCCACCATCGGATAGAGGTGTTTGATGAGCTCCACGTTTTTGTTTATATCATAAAAACAAAGAGCACCGGAAACAGCATCTCCCCATCCCGGAGAATCCGAAACATCGACGCTCTCGGGTTCCCATTCACGCAGATCCGTGCCTACCTCCGGAAGTTTGACTGTATTTTGGTTCATCAATCCGCACAGCACTGGTATGGTATGGTCTATAATCTCTTGATCCTGCGATATAAAGGCGCTCCAGGCCGCAAGCCCCAGGATAATGATCAATGCCGGCCGTTTTTCACCCTGATAGGTGAGCAGGAGTTCCCTCATCTGTCCCACCCATCGGTGAATCCCCGACAGACTTTCAAAGTTCATGTTCTGGATGAGTATGGGGTGTTTACCCCCCAATGATTTATAGTTCCTGATGAACTCTGATATATTGTCGTCTATGTTGGGGAGACCGGGATTAGAGGAGCTAATGATCAAAATGGGCCTTGAAGAGGTTTGTGCATAGAGACTGCCTGACGTCAAAGCCATCGCAAGCAGGAACAACAACACGATCCCCCACTGGGGACACCTGAAACCGAAATAAAAAGCTTTAACTTTCATCTAAAATCTGAAACCTGTTAGGTGACATTTTCGGCTTATGCGGCAGATTCTGTTTTAGAATCATTTTCCAAAAAAATCTTAAAATAGAGAGAAAAGAATATAGATCGATCCTGATACAACTGTATAGCCCGATTCGATCATGACTGACTGGAGAAAATGCTTCCAGCCGCCATATTTAAAGGTGTTGGTACACATCTGCCATCCGGCGATAGTGAACACCGTAAAAAAGGCAAAACCGACCGATAAATAAGCTATGGTAAAACAGACCAAACCATACATAGAACCTGTAATGAGCTGGATAATAAACGAACGAATCCACCCGTAGGGCGTATTCTGATCGGGCATATCAACTTTAAAGACCACTCTCCAGGTATTGAAAAAAAGCAGTGAATACCAGATGGCACCTACAGCAAAAGCGGCGACCACCGAGAAAGCAAACCACACCCAATTAATTTGAGCAATAATCATGGACAGATCAGAGGTATTTATCATTATATTCTTTTGTTGTTATTTCTTGAGCACTTCGCACTCTTTGGGTTTTAATTTTAATCGTTCAACATCAGCTGTTGTATGATACCGTGCCTTTTGTTCCGGTTTAATAGAGATCATTACAGCATATATTAAAGCAGTATTAACCATATTGGTTAATACTTTACTTAACCTGCTATTTAAAGCATCAAATGAAAGTCCGCCACGATTTATCAAATCAATCAATGTCGACTTTGCCCTGTTAAAAGGATTTTGGATATTTGTCCTGGCTTCCTTCAAATATTTAGGCATGGGTTGATCGGATAATTTTTCCCATTCCTGTTTTGTCAGAATTTTTCCGGTAGTATAGTATTTCCTTACTCTGTTTTGAGTGAATCGAATTTTAACATGGTATTTATTATTTGCTAATTGCGTTCTAATACCAAAAGAATCAGCAATTAAAATATCACCTATTGAATAATGAAACATATTTCATATCTTAAAAACGTAAATACAAAAGTATGAAATAATATATTATTTATTAATGAAATTAAAAGAAAAGAAATATGTGTTTTTGGTTTGAGCATAAACACTTATGTGTAGAAGGAATTTTGAGAAAACAGATAGGATATAAGGCTATTATGTGTATATGTAAATGCCATTTGCCGCAGCTTTTCGGGCTGTTTTTAATACATTTTTCAATGCTATATAGCCCTATTCAGTAATTATATGATTGAATCATTTTACTGGCTACATTTATTTTATTTGTAAGGAATTTGTCAAACTAGCTCGAATTTAATTGGATTTCAGTGATTTCTGAGCTTTTCCCGTTTTGCGGATTTGGGTTGGGTTTTGTTTTGAGGATAAGAAAGAGATGAAAATAGCTTAAATTTGTGGAGCTCAATCAGGATAAATTACACTATTTGTCACATATATTTTGATAAGCAAAATTTTTTATAAACCTGTATCAGTATTAAATATCTTCCAATGAAAAGTAAACCTGACAATAAGAATGATGAATTGAATGATCGATATGAAAAGTTCTGGCGCTGGTTTCAGGAAAATGAAAAGGAGTTCTTTTTCACAGTGAAACAGTCTTCAAATATAGAAGAGCGTTTTTTCGATCAGTTGTCGCCGAAACTGGGTGAGATCAAAGACGGATTTTTCTTTCTGGCAGGGATGCTTGGCGATGATATTGCCGAATTGGTATTCACCGCCGATGGCAATATTGCGGATATGGTATATATCGAAGAATTGGTAAATACGGCGCCAGATATTGCAGGCTGGAAGTTTACAGCACATAAACCCCCGATAGATATTGAAAAATTCAATATACGTATGGGAAATTACGAGTTCAGCAAAAACAATTTGTTTTTCTATTCGAACGATCACGATGAATATCCTGATGAAATAGATATCTCAGTTATCTATACCGATTTCAACGAAGCCGATCAATCGTCTATTGTCAATGGGGTTTATATATTTTTGGATAACTACCTGGGTGAATTAAAGTCAGTTACCGTTATCGATAATTTACTTGTTGTCGGGCCGGATGAGGCACAAAAGGAACTTATTCCGATCGGCAAATTGAACGATTTCCTGACCTGGCGGGAAAAGGAATTTGTCGAAAAGTATGACGGAGAACGGCATAATACAGAAAATGATAGTTATTCGAGCCTTGAAGCCACATTGGAAAACGGTAAGCCATTGATAGCGATAGTAAATTCTACCTTGCTTGCATGGGATCATAAAGCATCGCACCCATGGATATTACGGATCGAGATGAAATACGACGGAGAAGAAAATAATGGAATGCCCGATAAGCCTACATATCAGCTTCTTGATAAGATCGAAGATGAAATTATGAGTGAAATGCATGATGTAGATGGATATCTGAATGTCGGTCGGGAAACGGCAGATAGTGTCAGGGAAGTTTATTTTGCGTGCAAAGATTTCAGGAAACCGTCAAAGGTAATGTATCAACTGGTTGAAAAATATACGGATGAAATTGATATTTCCTTTGAAATATATAAAGATAAGTATTGGCAAACATTTCAACGGTTTATGGTCGACTAAAAGATGAATTTTCTCAATGCAAACCATTATCATCAATAAATTATCAGATATTCAGAGAGAATATGGTATAGATATTCTCTTTGCATGTGAGTCGGGTAGTCGCGGCTGGCAGTTTCCTTCGCCCGACAGTGACTACGACGTTCGGTTCATCTATTCCCGTCCGATTGAAGCCTATCTTTCGGTTGCTGAACGTGATGACCAGATCGGTTTTCCGATTAATGACGAACTGGATGTTTATGGCTGGGATATACGTAAAGTCCTGCAATTGTTGAGAAAGTCGAACACCACACCATTCGAGTGGCTGCAATCGCCCATCGTGTACATGCGGCAGCAGGGATTCAGGGATGAACTATGGGAACTATGCCAACAATATTTCGACCGTCGCTCCAATATCCATCACTATCTTGGCATTGCCCGCGGAGCATTGGAAACGGTGGTAAATAACGACGAAATAAAAATCAAGAAACTGTTTTACGTGCTTCGTCCGTTGCTGGCAGCTAAATGGTGTCTGGAAAAGAACGCCATCGCACCGATGTCCATCAAGCCTTTGATGACCCTGATGCCCGACGGTTTACAACAACTCATGCTCGAACTGATCGATCGGAAATCGACAGCGCCTGAAGGATACATCATCAAAATAAAACCCGAATTACAGCAGTATATTGATCATGAGTTTGATATTTGTACACAGGCATCTTCAGAAATGCCCAAAATGAGTTTTGATGTAGAGCCGCTGGATATCTTTTTCAGGAAAATTATCAAACCGTAATGACGATCGGCGAAATAAAAGATAAAGGATTACTGTTGTTCGAATGCATCAGTGGAAGCCGTGCATATGGTTTGGATACCCCGAAATCGGATACCGACCTGAAAGGTGTATTCTATCTGCCTAAAGACCAATTCTACGGGTTGAATTATATCCCACAGGTAAGTAATGAAACCAATGATGAAGTGTATTACGAACTGGGGCGATTCGTAAAGTTGCTATCCAAAAACAATCCGAATATATTGGAGATATTGGCAACTCCGGATGATTGTATCCTGTACAGACATCCCGTCATGGATCAGCTCCATATAGGTATGTTCTTATCCAAGCTTTGTAAAGATACGTTTGCAGGATATGCTATTACACAGATACGTAAGGCCCGCGGACTGAAAAAGAAGATCGTGAATCCTGTAGATAAAGAACGGAAATCTATACTCGATTTCTGCTATGTCGTAAAGGGTTATTCATCTGTTCCTGTACGGGAATGGTTATCGGCAAAAAGGCTTCGCCAGGAACAATGCGGTTTGGCTGCCGTCCCTCACGTTAAAGGTTTGTATGCTTTATTTTATGACCATGCGGATATGTTTGCTTACAAAGGAATAATAAGCGGCGACACTGCTAACGATGTATCGGTAAGTTCCATTCCGAAAGGAGAAAAGGAATTGATCAACCTGTATTTTAATAACGACGGTTATTCGGCATATTGCCGCGAATACCGTGAATATTGGGAATGGGTGGACAAACGCAATGAAGACCGTTATCGCAGTACCATGCAGCACGGCAAGGATTACGATGCAAAAAACATGATGCATACCATCCGCCTGTTACAAGTAGCGGAGGAAATCCTCACAACAGGACAACTTCGTGTTAAACGCCCGAACAGGGAAGAACTTTTATCCATCAAATCGGGAAAAGCCGGATATGATGATCTGTTACAACAAGCCAACGGGTTAATCGAACGGATAGAAGCGGCTTATGTATCGAGTCCGTTACCCGATGTTCCTGATGAAAACCTGATAGGGCAGGTATTGGTACAAATGCGGACGGAATTGTATGGATAATAATGTCCTGATTTTCATAATGGATATTTTTATAATTTAGATTACAGGAATTTTTGCCGAAATATACCGTTTGGACGATTAGAGGCCGGTAAAGATGACGGTAATTGGCTTAATTTCAAAATATCTCGTCATTCTAAAATGAGTGTTCCTATATTATTTATATAATAAATGTAATAAAGAGTTTGCGAAAATTGAGAGCTAAATACACTCTAATGTAAGTATGTGTGTAACGCTGATTGAAAGTATAAGTGCATAAAATAATGATATTTACCTCTTCATTTTGAGCATGACTGTGATACCATATATGTTTTTCAGAATAATTATGTTACTGTAAATACGTGTGAATAAAAATAAAATTTGATTTTTTTCAAAAATATCCCTTACATTTGCCCCACAAAAATGTTGAACCCTTAAAGAATGGAGGGTCTTATTATGCTGGAGAATAACATATAACCTTTTAGATTGGCCTTTCGGCAAAACTGCCGAAAAGTATTTTTATTTTTAGAATAGGGACGTGGCCGTATGGCACGTTGGTTGGCCAATCTCCCTGAATCATTTTTATTATAAACAGATTGGCAACAGTTTTTACTGTTGTGATCTTTATTGCTGATTATATGTTATTTGACAATCTGCCGACAGCACGGCAGAAAAAGCGAAAAATAAGAAAGGATTTCGATAAACGGTTGTTGGCATTGGAACGGGAATACCGAAATGTTTGCCGCCTGATACGCGATCTCGGTTATGAAGAACTGGCCGTTCCCTATCAGTGCGGATGGAAACGCAGCTTTGTGCTTCGTGACGAAGAAAAGCAAAGCACACGTGCAGATTTCTTCGGAAATATCCTCGAAAAGATCAATTCTGTACAGTTCAGTACGCGCAAGGATTTTAAAAAGAAACGCCGTCGCCGTGGAAAGTCGGGGTATGTTGTCCGTCCGCAGGAGTTGAAAAAGTTAAGCCTGTGGGAATTTCAAAAGATGCAGTTCACCGGAGAAGAGGCTTCGTGGTTTATGGAGGAGGAATATTGGTGTCCGCACGGCAAATGCTGGCGGACGCAATACATCTTTCGTGAACAGTGGCGCTTCGTACTGAAAACCGAGCCGAACATGATTACCCGCAAGAGAAAGCTCGATCGGGAACTAGAACAACGCCAATCCGAGTTAGACCGACTTCTCGGCTCCTATCCCGCAAAGCCGCGGCTTGATTGGCTGCGCGGATACGGGTATAAGTGGTATAAGGCCTGGGGTTACATGGAGGATGTACGTCTGTCCGAAAATCCTTTCAAAAACAAACAAAAAGAACAGGTAGTATGGGAATTGTTCGAAATAGATCGAGTCACTCCCGAAAACATCTCATTAGAAATTTTATCATGAATTTATCCATAAGAACAAAAGATTTAAGTAAAATCGGTTACACCGACAATGTAGCCCGAAGTATTGCCACCATTGCAATCAACAAGCATTGTAAACGCCGGATCAAGCAGGAAGTGCTCGCCGAACTGGCAGATGTGATACAAAACCCGTCCGGTTATCACGGACACACAGTCTGGGGACGACTGGCCGAACATTTCTGCCCGCAGGAAGAACAGGAAACATACACCTGTTACGACCTGCGCGAGTCGTCGCAAAGCTTCAAATGTTATGGCGGCAAATATATCGACCAACCCGCCCGACAACAAATGGAACTGGCCATGCGTCTGCCCGTTACTATACAGGGAGCTTTGATGCCCGATGCACATGCAGGTTACGGTCTGCCCATCGGCGGAGTGTTGGCAGTCGACAATGCCGTGATACCTTACGCTGTAGGTGTCGATATCGGATGCCGCATGTCCCTGTCAATATTCGAAGAATGTCCGCAACACCTACAACGCTATGCTCATCAGTTGAAGGAAGCATTAAAGGAATTCACTCATTTCGGAATGAATGGATGCCTTGGTTTCACTCAGGAACATGAAGTACTCGACCGGACAGAATTCAGGGAAATACCGTTGCTGAAACCTTTGCATGGTAAAGCGGTCAGACAACTTGGCTCATCGGGCGGTGGCAATCATTTCGTGGAGTTCGGCGATCTGGAGCTTTTTCCCGACAATGTGCTCGGATTGCCCGCAAACCGTTACATGGCGTTGTTGTCACATTCGGGTTCCCGCGGCTTAGGTGCGGAGATAGCCCGCCATTACAGCAATATTGCCCGCGAAAAATGCCGGCTTCCGCGGGAAGCGCAACATTTCGCGTGGCTGGACATGCAGTCTGAGGAAGGACAGGAATACTGGCAATGTATGAATCTTGCGGGAGATTATGCCGAAGCCTGCCATGAACGTATTCATGCCAACCTTTCTAAAGCGACGGGGTTGCAAAAAATTGCCAATGTGAATCACCACCATAATTTCGCATGGAAGGAAATCCTGCCTGATGGGCGCGACGCCATTGTCCACCGTAAGGGCGCGACGCCTGCCCACACAGGCGAAGCAGGCATTATCCCCGGAAGCATGACCACGTCAGGCTATCTGATTTGCGGAAAAGGTGCGCCCGAAGCCCTTTATTCGGCGTCGCACGGTGCCGGACGAGCCATGTCGCGTCAGAAAGCTAAAGAAAGTTTCACTCGATCGGAACTGAAGAAAATGCTGAATTCGGCAGCTGTAACGCTCATTGGTGGCTCTGTGGAAGAAGCGTCATTGGCATATAAAAATATCGACCATGTCATGGAAGCACAAACGGCATTGGTAGAAGTGCACGGACGCTTCATGCCACGGATAGTAAGAATGAATAAAGAATAATTGAAATGAAAGACATAAGACAAGATTACGAATTAGCGGAGTGCATCAGTTTATGGGGGTGGAAATACCATCATTTGGGAATTCCAACAGATAAAGTAATGCCAAATGAAAGGTATTTGCCTCACTTGAAATTTTATGTTTCAGGATTTAATACAAGTCCGTTTGGAATTGAGTGGATGAGGTTCGACAAAGATTGTCCAATATCAGATATAATAAAAACAGTTCCTCATATTGCGTTTGAAGTTGATGATATTGACAAGGAATTTGCCAGACATAGTTTTGAAATTATTTCTGAACCAGGTATACCCTCTGATGGAGTTAGGGCAGCAATGATTTTGCATCATGGAGCTCCTGTTGAGTTAATAGAATTTAAGGTGAAAAACCTTGTTAGTAATCGAAAAAATGGATAGAATATACTTACAGGTCACATCGGGGCGCGGTCCAGCCGAATGTTGCCGTGTAGTCGCCAAAGTATTGGAAATCATCCTTGCGGAAGCAAAGAGAAATGGTTATTCGGCGGAAGTCGCGGAGCACGAGGAAGGCGAACTGAACCGTACGCTTTTTTCGGCGTTGGTACTCATACAGGGACCCAACCTTACGAAATTTATCCGTTCGTGGGAAGGAACTGTCCTGTGGATTTCCCGTAGCCCGTACCGTAAATTTCACAAAAGGAAAAATTGGTTCGTGGGTGTTCAAAAGCTTGATATTCCTGAAAAAATGAATTATGATGAACGGGATATCCGTTTTCAGACCTTGAAAGCTTCTGGCCCCGGCGGACAACATGTCAATAAGACAGAATCAGCGGTAAGAGCTATCCATGTTCTTTCGGGAATCAGTGTCATTGCTTCGGACAGCCGTTCACAGTTGCAAAACAAACGTCTGGCTTTGGAACGCCTGTTAATAAAACTGGCTGCAAGGGAACAGGAAAAGGCCCTTGTCTTGACACAGGATAGCTGGCAAAACCATAACTTGTTGCAACGGGGAAACCCGATAAGGGTTTTCAAAGCAGAATTGAATACCTGAAAATATTTGGAAAAAGATGAATCTGAGGTTGGTATTGTGATACCTGATGGTATAGATTTTAGGGTAAATATATGAAAATGACTTAACAGATATAATCATAGATTCATTAAATCTATCCGTAATGGAAAAGATACAGAAATTTTATATTTCTATCTTGTAAAGGACATGTTCTTTTAAAGGGTGATGATCAGGCACGGCCGGATGTGGAAATTCTTTTGTTTTCGCCATCCCTATTTTCTGCATTACCCTTTCTGAACTTTTATTCGGAAGTGAAGTGAATGACCAAACCGTCTTGAACGGTAGTTGCTCTTTCGCATATAAAATGCAGGCTTTAGCTGCTTCCGTTGCATAACCGTTATTCCAATCTTCATACCGGATGCGCCACCCGATCTCAACGCCCGGAGCAAAATCAACATCAAAAGAAATCCTGTGGAAACCCGTATATCCTATGAATGCTCCATCTTCTTTTTTTTCAAGTGCATACAGTCCGTAGCCATGCTGAATGAATTCGTCACATATCCTTAGATAAAAATCCAAAGATTCTTTTTCCGTTAACGGTTTCGGGAAATATCTCATCACATGAGAATCGCTGTTGATACGGGCAAAAGGCAGAATGTCCTCTTCTTTCCAGTCCCGTAATAATAGACGAGGAGTTTCGATATATACCATAACAATGTTTCACTTATTATTGCGACAAAGGTATTGAAATGTAGCCTGTTTTTACCTGTCCTCCCGGAAGAACAATACTATGTAGTTATATGGTACTTTTACACTCTTTGCTACCGGGCGATTTTATTGTATGGTAAATCCATATTTTCTGTGCAATATGATCACGCAAAAGATATGGATCGATGGAATAATGATAAATCCTTGAAAACAGCATGATCCCAGATCCATCAATTCGGTTATTTTACCGTATCCATGTGTACCACAAGGTCCAGGATTTTATTTGAGAATCCATATTCATTATCATACCAGCTCACTAATTTTACAAAAGTCGGGCTTAATGAAATGCCTGCTTTTGCGTCAAATACAGATGTCTTTGTTTCTCCGATAAAATCCGTTGAAACGACCTCATCCTCCGTATAACCCAGTATGCCTTTCAACTCATTTTCAGAAGCTTTTTTTATGACTTTACATATCTCATCATAACTGGCAGGCTTTTCAAGGCGGCAAGTTATATCTGCAACTGACACATCTAATACGGGAACTCTAAATGATAATCCTGTAATCTTTCCTGAAAGTTCAGGTATCACCTTTCCTACGGCTTTTGCTGCTCCTGTAGATGATGGGATGATATTACCGGATGCAGCCCGTCCACCCCTCCAGTCTTTCATGGAAGGACTATCAACAGGTCTTTGTGATGCTGTTGTCGCATGTATTGAGGTCATTAATGCTTCTAAAACCCCGAATTTCTCATGTATTACTTTCATTAAAGGGGCAACACAGTTAGTCGTACATGAGGCATTGGATACGAAAGCTTCTCCCTTGTATTTATTTTCATTGACACCCATAACGAACATGGGCGTATCGTCTTTTGGGGGCCCGGACATCACCACTCGTTTAGCTCCCGCTTTGATATGAGCCTGTGCTTTTTCCCGGGTCAGGAATATTCCGGTTGATTCAATAACATATTCTGCATCAATTTCATTCCATTTCAAATCTTCCGGATTTTTTTCCGATGTAATGCGGATCATTTTTCCGTTCACCAATAAATTTCCGTTGCGGACTTCAATACTTCCATCGAAATGACCATGGACAGTATCGTATTTTAACATGTATGCCATGTATTCAACACTGATTAAGTCATTGATCCCGACGATTTCTATGTTCCCGTAGTTTTGGGCGGCACGAAAAACAAGACGGCCAATTCGTCCAAATCCGTTAATTCCGATTTTAATTGTATTCATCATGATTCTTATTTTTTAATAAAATAACTGTTATTCAACTTTCTCCTTACAAAAGTACGATATTGTATTATTGGCACCAATGACATATTATATACAAATACTGCCAATTTGTGAAAAATGATTATGTTTGTAGAAATATTAAGGATCCTATGAAAGAAAAGAATCACGTAAAGCATATTGTAATATTGGTTCATCCATATTCGACTTTATTGAATGTATCTGCACCTGTAGAAGTGTTTCAAACGGCAATAAATAACATGGATAGAGTTGAAAACAACGTAAATTTTTCATACCGGATCCATGTTGTATCTGCTCAAAAAAGTAGAAAAGTTGAAATGAATCCGGGAATATCCATGAATTGTGAGAGTTCTTTCAAAACAATTACTTATCCGATAGATACTCTTATCGTAGCAGGAGCACCAAGGAAAAACAAATTAAAACGGGATGTATTAATCTGGCTAAGAGAGCAAGCAGATAGCGTACGTCGTATTTGTTCCATGTGCGCAGGTGCTTTTATTTTGGCAGAAGCCGGGGTCCTAAAGGGGAAAAACGCCGTAACCCATTGGCAACTTTGCGAGGAGATGGCCTGTACATATCCTGAAACGACAGTGAATATGGATGCCATTTTTGTTAAAGATGGAAATGTATATACCTCGGCAGGTGTTACTGCAGGTTTGGATCTGGCATTAGCTTTGGTAGAGGAAGACCTGGGGAGAATATTTGCTCTCCTGGTTGCAAAAATAATGGTGCTTTTTCTGAAACGACCGGGAAACCAGACACAGTACAGCACTATACTTGAATATCAGAAGACGGATCATCAACCTGTAAATGAAATTACAAACTGGATATATAACCACCTGCATGAAGATATTACTGTAGAAAAACTGGCAGAGATCTCCTTAATGAGTCCCCGTAATTTTGCCCGGGTATTTGTCCGGGAGTTAAACATAACACCTATCAAATATGTCGAAAAACTGAGAATTGAAGCAGCTTGCCGCCATTTAACGGAAACACAATTGACCATCGATGAGGTCGCGCACTTATCGGGATTGAAAAATTCAATAAATATGAACCGGATATTTTTAAAAACCTTTAATACTACTCCATCACAATACAGGAAAAACTTTAGTTCATCCCTTGCTTCGTAATTTTATCGTGAAATAACGGTCGATTTCATCATTCTTTCGTATGGCAGCTTTCATTATTGTTAATGTTGTAAAAATATTTTGAATATAATTTTGACAAACACCTTTTAAATTGTAACTAGCCTGAGAATAATACGTATTATATACGTACTTAATTTTGATTGTTTTTTATTTATAAAAACATTGATCAAAGTATGCCTAGGATAAAAATAACATTTTTATCTTTATGCGGATGCTAAATAGATGACCTTATAGGGTTGTTATTGTAATGAGAACGACGGATGGGCTTTAGGGAGGATAAAAATGGGTGTGTTTTTTTCAGGCAAAATATATTAATAGTAATATTCTGTTTCATATCGCATTATGCTATAGCTATACCTGTTATCACGAATGTCCAGGCCAGATCGGGCGATACTGGTTGCGGCAACGATGGCAGGATAACCATTACGGCTACCGGGACCGGGACTTTGTTTTATGCCGTAAAAAAAACTACGGATGCCACATATTCTTCGAGACAAACCGGTAATGTTTTTGACGGTCTCATGTCCGGAACATATAAAGTGATGGTGTATGATGATAATGGTCAGACCGAATCGACGAATTCTTATACTTTAAATAATAAAAGCAACACTTCACTATTTGAGATTACCACGCCGCCACAGGTAACTGTTGATGTTATTTCCTGTGAAGAGACCGGGAAGATCACCGTTAAGGGACAGAAGGGAAGCAATCCTTATACTTATCGTATATTGAGCGGACCTACATCTAAACCTGATATTGTTACCAATTCAAGTAATGCGCAAAGTTTTACCGGATTAGCTACCGGTACTTATAATATTATGCTGTTTGATGCCTGCGGAACAACCTATTACCTGAATAATATAGATGTCCGTTCGAATAATCTGGGAAGCAGCGACCTGAATGTTTTTGAATTTAACGGACCGGTCACATACACAGGGGGGTATTGCGGGATTACATTTACCCGCGACCGCTCTTATATATTTTTAACCAATGCCGGAGGTGATACTTTATTTATGCATGGAGGTAATGAGGTACCTTCAGGTTCTGCTATGCCGGTACGACTGGAATATCCTGCCGGGTCGGGTAATTATACCGCCTGGAATAACAACCTCACAAGTTTCTCCATACCATCAGGTACCTACCAGGCAGACGAAACGGCATATAGGATACAAATGAGAAATCCGTGCAATGCTTCCGATATTGTGACATCTCCCATATATCATTTGATCTATCCATATGATTGGAGACGTACAGTATGCGGTTATGAACTTTTCAGGCAAATACCCAATTATACATGCAATGGAAATGTATTATTGCAACTTGTGAACACGGTTAATTCTGGGCAACAGTTTTCATTTATGTGGAATGGGTCAGGCGACGCCTATACATTGGATTTTTCGGGCATACCTGATGGTACCTATCATACTAGTATTACTACAATACATGGTACCTATCCGACAGCTGACCTGACAGTAGAGCAGGAAGACTATATGGATGTCGGGCTGGTTGATGATGTTGTGAACTATCCGATGAACCGGGGATGTGATTTTTCTACCGTGGGATTGCGGACAACAAAAGTGCCATCCACCAATACTATTCCTATTACATATACGATCCTTTCCGGTCCCATGAACAGGCCAGCCGTTACCGGCACACAAAATATGACCCTGTGGGACGATCTGGTAGAGGGGACTTATACGATTCGGATTGACCGTGGCGCTTGTGGTGTCAATATTGTGGAATACCATGTACAGCCTCCCGTTTCAGGGTTTGATGCCATGGTTTCATATACAGGAGGATATATTTGCGGATTGTATAGAATTACAGGAAAGGGATGGTACCTGGATCCTGACGGAAATATTTCCGATTCGGACATCAGCTACGGGGTATCTGTTTTTGATGCCAATACAGGTATATTTATGGGGACAGCGGCCACGAACGTTTTAGGAAATATGTCATTCGAATCTGCTGTGGATGTGCCTCCGGGAACATACCGGGTGTCTTTTGCCAGCAGTGCCCCAACTACTGCATCATGCCGTTATATCGACAGGTATATCACTATTTCAGAACCTGATCTGTTAACTATTGATCCCACCATTTCAGGAGGTTTGATATGTGCGGACGGATATGGAACTTTACATATCGGCGTTACCGGAGGGAGCGGACAGCCTGTATATTATCGTATCAGGCCTGCAGCCTCGCAAAATGAAAATGATTATACGGCCTACCAATTGTCTCCTGATTTTTATGTACAAGCCGGTGATTATACCGTGCAGGTGCATGACGGTTGCGGCTCCGACTCCCGGAATGTTTCATTAACAGCAGGGTCGGTAGATGCGAACATTATAGTGGCCGGAACGGCATGCGAAGGAACAGATGTAACATTAAGTTTACAGGTTATAGGACAAATAACGGATGTATTGTGGACACTGCCTGGCGGCGGTCAGCTATCGGGGCGAACAGTTACAATACGGAACCTTTCTTCCGGCGATATAGGCGAATATTCTGTTACTTTTAATTCCGGGGGCTGTTCATGGACTGAATCTGTAACGCTTGTGGTACATCCGAAACCTGAATTTGAATTTGAAGCAATGATGTCGACCTGTCAACCGGTTGACTTGCAGAGCCTGAACACCATATCAGGTGATGTCTCCGGGTTGACAATGTCGTATCTCAATGATCGTTACACACCTGTTGCAAATCCATCCCTGGTGGAAACAGGAACTTATCACATTATCGGGACAAGCAGTTATGGATGTATGGATACCTCAACCGTTTCCATAACAGTCAATCCTCTTGCTACAGCAGGGATCATTATAGCCAATCCGGTGGAAAAATGTACCGGTTTGGAAACAACACTTACAGCAGCGCCATTGACATCTGCAAATATTGATCATCCTGTATTCCGTTGGTATGCGGGGCAGGATACGGATGAGGTACTGCATACAGGTACTGATTATGCGTTGGGTATCATCAATGTAAATGTAATCACTACTTTTGATTATTATGTTTCAGTATCGGGCGATAATTATTGTGAAAATCCGAAAGGAAGCCGTAAACAAGTAACCTTAACCGTATATCCGAAACCTGTTGTACAGATACAGACACCGGGTGATATCAATAATTTGTGCCATAATAGTACTATTGCCCTGAATACAACGGTTACAGGAGGTTCAGCTATTACATGGTACGGATGGTATGATAGGACAGAAGATGTCTCGAATACAGTACAATTTGCTCCCGGTCCTCTTTCTGCCAATGTAATATACAATCCGGATCCTTCCGAAGCGGGAGATGTGACGAAGCTGTACGTAAGGGTATACGACCGGGTGTGTGGGTATGTTGCCGATACAATAAGGATACGGGTATTTCCGCTTCCAACCGATATGGGTCTCGAGCTGGTAGAACAGCCGGTTACTTTCCAGGAAATGTGCGAAGACACAGTTTATATTCTCAAAGTAAAGGCAACCGATATAGGTGATTTAAGCAATATAAAAGTTCGACTTGATGATGTAAATGCAACAGGTATAGCTATTAAAGATGCTGATGTAAAATATCCTTATGTCTCGGGTGCCTGGGAAACTATGGATATAATTGATTCCGATGTTACAGGCGTAACCTGGTCGATTGACAATCTGTTGCCTTCCGGGGATTCTTTGCAGGTGCGAATTACAGTGGCTGCCGAATGCGGTTTTTTCAGTGGAACGAATGTCGACTTCTATCTCGATGCTACCAGCTCCTGTGGTGATGACCTGCCCCAAAAAGTTATTTCTTCGGATCCGTTTTTTACAAAGCAGGATATCTCCCAGTTGAACACATATGATGTGACCAGTACATTCAATACAGGGATAATAACCAACCAAACGGGAGATACCGTTACATGGCGCTTGCAGGCAGTAGTGCATGGAATACAGCAGACGGATGAAGATAAAGAAACCTTTGTAGCACTCGTTCCTGCAGGTTTGACACCTGTTCCTGACAGTTACAATCCGGTACAAAATGCTCCTGACAGAACATCATTGTCATATATTGATGATGAATTCGGGATAGAATTCGGTCTTCCTATGGTTTCAGGCCTTGTAGAGGGTGATGTTATTATTGCGGAATTTAAATTTCTTGCTACCGGAGCACCTTGTGGAACATATGATTTTTACAGTGAAGTGGTTTTTACCGATTCCATTGATTGTGGAGCAGATAGATGTACCTTCAATTCAACACGTGGCGGTGTTTATCCCACATTAACCGTAGAACGTTACCAGTTCAGCCTGGCCGATAGTATTTATGGAAGGACCATAGATAATTTGTGGTACGGAAATATTCATGTAGAACTGGAAACACAGTTTTTTGCAGGAGATTCTGTTACTATAGATTTTTATATTGACAGGGATAATGATGGTATACTTTCTTCTGCCGATACTTTGGTACGTACTATATATGATGTGACAAGAAACTTATCTCCCGGTGAAATTTTTGGCGTCAATTTCGATAGTGTCTATATAGAACAGGAGAAGCCCTTGCTGGTCGAAATACATGGAGATGCTTTGTGCGAGCCGTTTATTTTTCCTGTAGCTACGCTGATGGGTGTTGATACTCTTTGCCGGCTGGATACAACCTTATATTACACCACCTCAGGTATGTCCAATTACAAGTGGGATGTAATTACTCCCGATGGTATTTCAGGGGCTACACCGGTACGTATCCCTCTGGAAGGTTCTTCGGAAACAAATTACATCAATGAAAATGTAGCAAGGATTGTCTGGAAAAAAGCAGGCGATTATACTGTCTGGGCACAATACAGTTTACCTGCAGGCCCGCTGCGGGAAATAGACCGTACATTCTTTCCTATAAAGGTAAACGAACGTCCTGTGGTTGCTTTAACCGGTAGTCATGATACTACAATCTGTATTGGTGCACAGGTGGAACTGGGGCAATTTTTCACTGAAACTACAGGTGTAGGGAAACTCTTATTCTATAGGGTGGAAAGTGATGGCAATCTGACATTCCTTTCCGACCAGCTTCCTTTGTACGTCAATCCGGTAGATACGGCTTTATATAGAGTGACAGCCATTGCAGGCCCGTCAGGTTGTGAGGCGGAAAACTTCATTGATTTTTATGTCAATGTAAACAGGATGCCGCATATTTGGTCTGTCAATGTTAATGAACAGCCCGGATGCGGAACGAATACAGGTAGCATAAAAGTTTACGTAACAGGTGGCAGCAGCAATTATGCATATAGTCTTAATGGAACTACTTATACGGACTTGCCTGCAGATGGTATTATCGGGAATTTACAGGCAGGCGACTATCATTTGTATGTGCGGAATAGGAATTGGGGCGGATGTCCTGTTTCCATAAGTGAATCTGTTAGCCTTAGTCCTTCGAACAGCGGACTGCATGCTTCGGCATTGGTGACAGATGCGTCTTCCTGTACGACGACTGACGGTACCATACAATTAACCGTTAACGGAGGTATACCGCCTTACCGATACAGGGTAAACGATGGTAGTTATGTATCTCTCCCAGCCGATGGTATCATCGGAACCGGATTTGCTGCCGGTGAATATACCATCAGGGTTCTCGATGTCACCAATTGTGCCACTACACCCGGAATTGTCCAGGTGAAAGCTTCATCAGGAATAAATCTTGTCCTGAACCAGCAAACCGCAGCAGCCTGTACTGCCGATGGCCTGATGGACATCGTGCTTTCCGGCGGGACGCCGCCTTATTCTTATCGTCCGGGTGGAGAAGGATGGGTGCCTATGGACGGAATATCCGAAACTATTCTGCTGCCTGCAGGTACTTATAAGATCTTTGCCAAAGATGCCAATGGATGTGAAACTTCGGCAACCGGTACATTAGCCGGTACAAACGGACTTTCTGCCGATCTAATAGAGACGGTAAATGTACCGTGCAATGGTAACGGAACAGGAAGCATCCGTTTAAATATCAGCGGAACAGGACCTTTAAAATATAGTCTGGATGGAGGATTGACACAATTGCCCGCTGCCTCCGGCGAATTTATGATACCGGATTTACCAGTAGGTATTTATCAGGTATTGATTTTTGATGCCAACGGATGTCAATTCAGGTTTGAAAGTATACATATAGGTAAGGATCCGGATTTTGCCCAGGCTGTTGACAATCGTGTATATACATACATGAACCAAAGCGTAAAGGGACAACTCAGTTATGACGATTATGACTTCAACCAGCAGGCACTGACAGTTAATGGTTATTCCCGGGCCCGTAACGGTGATATTTTGATTACTCCAAGCGGCAGTTTTGAGTATACTCCTTATACCGATTATGTAGGTAAAGACAGCGTACAGTATTCTATTGCCAACATTTGCGGCTTCCAAAGTACTGCATGGCTTTTCATCAATATTCTTTCCGTGAATGATACAGTCAATCGTCCGCCTATAGCTTTGGATGATGATTATGTGATAAAGATGGGACAATCCCTGTTGAATTTTGACGTAACCACAAATGATTATGATCCGGATGGCGACCCACTAACTACTCCGGTTGTTATGGTCCAGGTATTAAGAGGTCGTTTGACGCAGAACGGGGACGGCACCTTTAATTATTCCCCCAATGCGAATTTTACGGGAGTGGATATTTTCACCTACAGGATCTGCGACTCCAAAGAAACATGCAGTACCGCGCAGGTACATATTACCGTATTGCCTGTTGAGGTATTTGATAACCAGATCGTCGCATTACCCGACGCCTATTCGGTAATGAAATTCGATACACTAAAAGTCCTGGACGTATCGGTTGGAATTTTAAACAATGATATATACCCTGAAAATTCTATTCCAACAATAACCATAACAGATTCAACAGCTTTCGGAAAACTGGAGATGAACCACTCTGACGGGACTTTTGTGTATACACCCAATAAAGATTATTCAGGATTCGACGGTTTCAGTTATGCGTTATGTACAAACACTTCAGCAAAATGTGATACGGCCAGGGTGAGTATTTTCATTATGGAACGGGATTGCCAGGTCACTTATTTGATAGAAGATACCATATCGCTCTGCAGTAATGATTCTGTTAACGTAGCAGCCTTAATTCTACCGGGCAGCCTGAATGTCGACACCATCGCATTCTTTGCCGATCGTTTGCACCATACACCTGTTACTGAAGAATACATTAAAACAGCAGGGGATTATTATATCAGGATAACCAGTATCTTTGGTTGCAATGTGTCCGATTCGGTTTATATAAAAGTAATTCCAGGCCCACAACCCGTTATCAGTACGGGTTCGGATAATGCCTGTACAGATGACCGGGTCTTATTTATTACCGGAGATAATTTCAAGTCTTATCAATGGAACATCGTTTCAGGTTCAGGAGGCATTATGGATGGAACAGGAACGACTAATACCGAATATTTCACATGGAGTGTGGAAGGGATAAAAGAGGTTTCAGTAACAGTAACTGCAGATAATAACTGCATGGGAACATCTATTAAAACGATTGAGATTGTTCCGCGGTCAGAAACAGGACCCTTGTATAGGGTTCCGAACAGATAATTATTGATGTGATCAAATGATTTTTCGGGGATAAATTGCCGGCTATCCGTTTTTTAAAGTATTCTTTCTGATTGGATGATCCGCATTTGTGACCATTTTATACGCTGTTAACCCTATAGATGCGGGTAATTTCCTGAATAACTGATACCCAGGATCAATACCCATTTATCCGGCAGTTCGGTCAAAGACTGTCAACTCTATGTCATTAAGCCTGGGGCGACGGATCTGATTCAAAAAAACTTTTTGTTCTATTTTTTAGGCTTTCCGATATTTTATTGTAATTTGCAGTGAAATAGTTAATAGTACATACAAATCAATAACATTTAAACTGAAACACAGATGAAAAGCGTAGAACCTTATTTGATTTTTAACGGAAATTGCGAAGAAGCATTTACATTTTACCAATCAGTTTTTGGTGGCGATATGAAAATAATGAGATTTCGCGATATGCCGGAAAAAGATAAGAAAAATGTTCCACAGGCAGATATGGACCGGGTTGTACATGTTCTGCTACCTGTCAGCAAAGCCGTGTCGTTGATGGGATCCGATTCACTATCGTCAATGAAAATGAAAACCGGCGATAATGTTGCACTCACCCTGAATGTCGAAAGCAGAACTGAAGCCGAACAGATCTTCGGGAAACTTTCCGGGGGAGGAAAAGTGACCATGCCGCTGGGAAAAACATTCTGGGCGGAATTGTATGGAATGGTTACCGACCGGTTTGGTATCAACTGGATGGTCAATTATTACATATAGATAGAATTACAACGATGGATGGAGGAGCGCGTTACTTATCTTCATTGATAATTAACCGGCTTCCTCCGGAATCGACTTTAACATTATTTTGTTCCACCCACTCTTCGGCATATTGTCCCAGGTAAAAAGTGCCGGTAAAACCTCCGATTTCTGTTCGTTTGATAAGTTTTCGCCTCAAAACACTTAATAGGGAATCTGCCCATTTTACAAAGTTTTCGTCTTTCCTGACCAATTTCGAGTCCATATAATAGTCCGATTGAAAATATAATCGTCCCCTTGTGATCACTCTGAGTTCAGGTATTTCCCTGCTGCTGTCCAGATCCATGACAGGCGAATATCTGTCGATGGTCCATTGTCCGGTATTGATTCCTGCTAATTCTTTAAGTTTTATTTTATCCAGGTCCTCCATCCTGGCAAGAAACATGTTTTCTGATTTTTCAATTGATATATGCTCAGTTTTTTCCAATTTATTTTCGGGATATAATCCGGGTAAAAAAACGGCCTTTCGTTTTCTTAATATTTCGAAAAACGATTCAAGGTCTTTTGAATGAAGATAAAAGTTTATTTGTTTTCCCATTTTATTTGTGAACAACCTTTTTCCCTGCGCTTAGGTTTATTTGTCTTTTCATACTGCAAATTACATGTGAACAATAAAAATAACCGATCAAAATTTGATCATTACCCGTTCACTTTATTTCCTTAGAATCTTCTCCATTGGCTTTCCTTTAGCCAATTCATCGATTAATTTATCCAGATAACGGATTTTTTGCATCAGTTCGTTTTCAATTTCCTCGACACGATGGCCGCAAATGACACCTGTAATTTTTGACGCATTCGGATTCATAAGTGGCGCCAGAGTGAAAAAGGTTTCAAAATCACTATTGTTGTCGATTTGTTGTTGCAATGTTTGCCCATCATATCCTGTCAGCCAGAAAATAACAGTATCCACCTCTTCTTTCGTACGTCCCTTTTTCTCCGCTTTTTGTATATACAACGGATATACACTCGCAAAAGAGGTTTTAAATATTCGCATATGATTTATTTTACAGTTTATTAATCATCAATTTTTTAATCGTCGCTATAACATATATAATCATGCGTAAGCAGTAAGACAAACACACTGAAGTTAAAAAACTAATATTTTGTCTTCAGCATGTATAAAATTAAGCTATTTGTGACAAAGTGTTTTATAATTTTCTGATCATTTCAAATTGTTTTCCTTTTATATCAATATTTTTCACTTTTAAGAAATCAGTGATCGAATTACATGATATGTCTGCATTGATAACTTTAACGGAGTCGTGCCTGTTTAATTTGATGATCTCGTGAAGTAATAAAGATGCAATGCCTTTTCTTCTGTATGGTTGGTCAACCGCTATCTGGGTAATATCTCCCGAAACAGGTTCGAACACGCAATATCCCGTAAGTTTGTTTTCAATGAATGCGCCCAGGCTGATAAAACCATCGATAGCCCTTTTAATGGATTCAAAACTGTTCTGCCATGAAGGATAAAAATCCCAAAAATCCGGAATCGAACTGAATTTTTCGATCTCTATTTGACGGATCGAACAGGGGATAACTGATCTTTTGATTTCATTATGGATTTCCTCATTTCTCTGCGTAAAATAATTGAATTCACGGGTGACTTCGAAGCCAAGGTTCTTATAGACCGAAACAGCTTTTGTATTATGCTGCAATACTTCCAACAGGTATTGTCGGATATTTGCTTTGCTTAAATGCGGGATGGAATATTCGAAGATTTTTGTAGCCAGACCTTTTCCCCTATATTCCTTGAGTGTTCCTGTACCTGTATCATATGCCGTTGGAACCCCGTTGAAATTTCCGGTTCCGTTACAGGTAAAAGCCACTATCCTGTTCCCTTCAAAAGCCGCAAATGACAACCCGGGATCAAAACCGCGCCTTCGGAACATGGCCTGGAGCTGTACTTTGTTTAGCTGAAGTTCGTAATCGGCAAATGCTGAGCTGAATGCCTCGAATATCGTGTTAAAGTCTGTTCTGCCCAGTGATTTTATTTCCATGATCTGAATTGTTTTTGGTTTTTTAGAAAATGCATTGTGGCGTTATGTGGGCTGAATTTCGGTTAATTGCCGGAATGTGACCTTATTTACCAGGCGAATTACTTATAGAAGTGTATTTTTGATATTATGTGATTCATCCAACTGATCATAAGTTATTCGGTGGATCAGTTCAGGTTTAATTCAATGGTATTCCCATCCAGGTATATTTATAAAATAACGATTTTCTAAATGCTTTTTTAGTACTGAAATACTTATTTACAAAAGCTTTTTGTTCATTAAGTTGTGTAGTAGCTTCATTAATTGAGTTCTTTAACTGATTTGTTGAATTTATGGTATTTAAGTCTGTTGTGATTATATTTTGTAGTAAATTTTGTGATTCGGTCAATGATTTTTCAACCGATTCAACCATTTCTCTAATTTCAGATTCCGTCTTTTGAGGTTTAAATTGTTTATTCCTGTAGTCGACAAATCTATTTAGCTTACCTATGCCTTCATTGTATGAGTAGACTGCAGAATTATAAAATTCAACAATAAGTTGGTTTTTATAATATTCTATGTTTTTTATGTTGTCTTGTAGCTGATTGTATGTGAGTGTGTTTTTTACGCCATTTTGCTCAATTCTTCTGTTTGTGGATATAAGTTGTTCTATTTTTGTGGCATTTTCATATACCTCTAATGTGTCAACATAATTAAAAAATGGTTTTTCTTTATTGATTTCAGTACGACCTTCGTAAAATTCTTGCGAAGAAATTGGATAATTCAAAAACTGCCATAAAAAATCAAATGGCATATGTGATTTAATTGAATTTTCAGGAAGTGTTTTAAAATAGTAATTATTCACCTCTTTTATTAATTTGTTATTTTGTATATATCCGGAACCCCATGTTGGGTCAAACAAATACCATTTAGAGTCAACTAAACTTGCACACCAAACGTGTGGAACATAATCTATAAAATCCTTTTGTCTTGTATATCCGGAAATTATATACGTTCGTATTCCCAACTGATTTCCTACCTCATTGAATAAATAAGCAAAATGCATACAAATACCTTTTCTATTTTTTAGGAACGCATCAATAATTTCTTGTGGTTCACTATAAAAATTGATAGCAAACATATTTTCAACATCATATTCAAAATTCTTGACAATCCAGATAAAAGTGGCCCTTAATTTATCTGTTTCTGTAGAAAAATTATCATTTATAAACTTTACGAATTCTTGTATGGTGTTATTATCAGATGAGTTTATGAGTTCAGTTACTTTTTTATCTACTTCTTCGTATACATTGTTTTGAATTTGTGCATTCAACGTGAATGTGATAATAAGGAGAAATAAAGTGATTAATTTTTTCATTTTTCAAATCTTTTTAACATTGCTCTCGCCTAATATTATAAATATACGACTTTTTTTCTCGGAAAAGCGTTTAATATGATTAATATCACAAATCTTCTATAAACAATAAAAACCATTTCCCGTCCAAAATACGAACTTTTGTCATTTAATCAAAAGCTTGTCGATCAATCTTGTATTGATATTCCTTTGTGCGATGTCAATTATTTGAAAACGAGAATGTTTGTAATATGTCACTCTTGTCGTTCAGGATGAATAACCTATAGCATAGATCATCCAAATTTATGCTAATGTCCATTTGATGTTATACCACCCGTTAGGCAAAGCCGCTATTTCTTACTTTCCTTTATGGCGGATAAATAGATTTTCTTTATACTATTTTTCTCTTCCTTTTCACAAATTTTTTCCATTACCGGAAGTAAACCGGAGGTATACTTTGTTTTCAGTTTCAAAATTTCACCCAAAGCAAAAGCGGAACTCCAGCGAACGACAGTACCATCATGTTCCGTATTGAGGAGAAGGTGATCAATGGCTTTTTCAAGCTTTGCCGGAAACAGATGGGCGATATTTCCAATTACTTTTGCACTTTCCCATTTTATTCTTGGGGCTTTTTCCTTTAGTGTGCCGGTTACGAAATCCAGCATCATTTCATTTGCCATATCCGGGTTTTGCCGGGTGGCGTATTCCATTGCTTCTATGCAGGTGGCTTTTGCAGGATCTTTTGATTTTTCAGCGAAAGCAATCAACTCATCAACAGATAATGACTGGTCAAGAATCCAATTACGAATGGTTTCCGTCTTTTCTTTTGGCTTGATCGACTTATCTTTCAGAAGTGCATCAATTCCCATATTCTTTATTTAATTATTCATTGGTCTTTACTTGTTGACTGATCCCTTGTACCTCCACGATTATATTATGTGGTTTTTTTATCTACCTCTTATCTTATTTATCAGTTGTACAAGGTGCATGATACAACCGAAGGTTGTAAGAACAGCAAAGAACCAGGGTATATCCCATTTCCCCGTTCGACTGCCTCCAAGGGCATGAATAACAAAAGCAACGGTTAAAGCTCCTAAAATAACGATTCCTGCTATGTTTCCTACATATTTTTTCATAAGGCGGTAAATTTATTATTGAAATGGTTGCTTAAGAGATACTACTTTTTTAGGCATCAGCAAAACTTTGTCTTTTATAAAATAATTCATGGCAATCGAATTAAATTCGAGGGATAGATTATTGGTATCTGCTACATATTTCTTTATCCACGAACTTTTATTGGCTAACCGCATAAAGAGCCCGGTTAAAAAGGCTATAAATCCAACAAATAAAAGAGGAAGATAGAGTCCCGGTATCGATCTGAAAAAAATGAAAGTATAAATAAACCAAGACCGGCATAAAAAAAGATACTCCCGGCTTTTCGTTTCTTTTTTCTTTTACTGTCGTTGTTATTAACAATACAATTCACACAAATGCCGCCCGTTTTTTCTCAATATCCTTGTACATATATTGTGATGTTGTCGTCGTTGTGGCTTTGAGCGCTTCCACTGTTTTTTGCTGATGCTGCGAAATCAGTTCGGGTATTGCCGTATAGTATTCTATGGGCTGGTATGGACTTCTGCAATGAGGACAAAGTTTAACAGTTCCATCCAATGTAATGTGATCTTTTTTAGACATACTTTTTTCAATTATAATTTATAGAATCCGCAGCTGCCGAATGATTTTGTCGTGTTGTTCTTATTTTCCACGCGATGCAATCGCGCGGCAGTGAGGTTTATACAAAAACGGAATATCATTAAGTTAATTCTTCTTTTTTATCAAGTTTATACCAATGATAAAATTGTCTAACTGCATCAAAGTCTGATAAATTTGTTCTATTTTGTTCTTCCCAATTAACCTCGCTGGCACTTAATTTTTCTTCAGAATATATCTTTAATAGGTTTTGAGCCATGTATTCCTTATCCAGAATGGATATCAAATACTGATAAGTTTTCTCATCTAAATTTCCATCACGATATTTTTCATTTCCTATTGCTCTATATCTGGGTAAATATGTTCTTAGGACAGCAATAGATTTTTTGGGATTTTTATCTATTACTTTATGGATATATTGATTGAAATTTTCTTTATCAAACCCTTCCCAAAATTTACAAATCATATATGCTTCTTCGGGAAAAACTTCAAATATATCTTTTCTACCAGATTCTTTTAAAACACGTTTAAGTAATATCTTCCAAATTTCTTTTATTTGTTCTTTAGTAAAGATATTATCATCTTTTTCCTCATTAGGATTTAGCCATCGTAAAATATCAAATGCGAATTCCAGAGAGGAGGCTTTATGGACAATTTCTTTGGAAAAAGATAATTGTTCTTTTATGACATTATGTTTTTTTATCAATAAAAAAATGAAAATTGCCAATTGACCTTTGGGAGATTTTGATTCAAAAAAATGATTCTGTAAATTATTCGGAAATAAATCGGTATTTAGGATTAATACGCTTACCAATTTTTTAGTTATATCCCAATTGAACTCATCTTCTATGTTTCGTAATTTATATATAAAATTGCCAGCAGAACTGTTTTGTGTTAATTCCTTTACCTCTTTTGCGATTTCTTTTTCTGACATTAGAGGTAAATTAGAGATAAATTGCTCAAACGACACATCTGATATTTCTCCTTTAATAACGGAATAACTAAAATACCTATTGAAATATTCTTGTGAAGCGATACGTTTGTTTTTATACCAATCTGTTGGCGTTCTATAAGGAAAATAGATATTTTGGTAAACCTTTTTTAGTAGAGGGAACAATTCTTGTAATAATTCAATTATAGATTTCTTTTCTTTTTCATGAAACTCATTACACAGTTTATTTATCTCTTCTTTTAAAACATTTTTTTTATCTTCATCTGATTCTCCAAGTGCATTTTCATAGTCACCAATGAAATATTCGGGATTTTCTTTTACAAATTTATAAATCTGAGGATAAATAATTTTTAGGGCTTCCATCATCATCAAATCTACAAAATTAGCTTCACCAGCTAACATTGGAATAGAAAATGATAGTATATTACTATATCGAACAACCATACGAGGAGTTTCAAATTTATTTAATAGATGTGTCGTAAATAAGGATACAAAACGTCTTCCCTCATCTTTAGGTAAGTCTAGCTGGATTGTTTCGAAAATGCCATTAATTAGTTCAAAACAATAATCTCTAAGTGCTTCTGGTTGTGCTTTTGGAAGATTTAAAGGAACTTGTATTATTTTTTCAAGAAAATTCCTTCCTGACTCTGTATCGCCATCACCAAATCTATCGGCTATAGATTTGGATACTACTTGTTCATCAAAAGAAAGTATGTAAGTAGTATTCGTAAAATCAGCAGTTAATTTTACTAAGCGAAAAACAGAATAAATTTCATCTTTATCAAGCCTGTCTATATCATCAATAAATATAACAAGCTTCTTTTTGCTATCGATTATAATTTCGTTTAATCTATTTTTTAATTCTTCTATATCGACCGTTCCAAGCCAATTTCCTACAGTATTTACGATTTTACTTATATCACCTATTTTAGGCATATCGCAACTTATAAAATCACTTTTTTTACTAAGCCATTTCCCTGTTCGTTCTTTTCGACTTAGTAGTTTTATTTTCAGTGCTTTTGAGATTTTATCGAAAAAATTAAGTAATAATGTATTTTCATCACTATATCTCCAAGGATTAAACTTGATACGAATAATCTCATTGTTTTTTGAGAGTTCTGAGTCGATAAAATTGATAATAGATGTTTTCCCTTCACCCCAACTTCCATAAATGCCTAGTACAATTCCATCATTGCTTTTTGTTTGCGTTATAGTTTCTGCGATGCGACAGGCAAAATTATATCGTTGAAATTTATCTTCTGATTCTTTCACCGCGGGTCTATCTGCAATGAGGTCTTTGTTATTTACCATATCTTTTTTGCTTGCTGGTAATACAAAAATATTAATTTATCTCGAGAGTTTATATTCCGTTGTAGCACGATCGGTATTATATGGCTTTTTATTTACCACGCGATACAATCGTGCTATAGCGAAGGCGTGATGCCGAGTATTTCACCCCGGCTACCTGATCCGGAACATTGCATAAACCGTTCGTTCTCCGGTTCCGGTTTTTACCTGTTTCCGCAGCCGGTATATGCCTGCCGGGTAATCTACTTTATCACGGTACAGGAAAATATCATTTGACATAGACTCTCCCGGCATCGTATAATATGCCACCATATCAAAACCCATATTGTCGACATAGGGAACCAATTGCCATTGCATATCTACCAGGCGATCTATTTCGTAAACGGTACCGAACTCGATCTTATCCTCCGAACTGTTGGTTATGATATATTGTATCTTTTCCGGGACACTGTCGTATACACCCGGTACGACCTCAAACTTTATGTCCGGCCGGGTGTTTCTTTCCCCATCAAGGGAGAAAGGCGCCGTCAGCGTGGTTTTTCTGCTTCCGGCATACACCTCCTTCCGGATACGGTATTCTCCTGCGGGGTAGGCAAACCGTCCGGGGTATATTTCAACGGGATACAATACTGAGGTATCATGGGCCGGCAATTCGTACATGATATCGATAAATGCGGTTTCGTCGTTCACAGGCATCGGGATCCAGTCCTCGCCGTCGAGCCGGTCTATTGTATAGTATGCCCCGTATCCGACAGCTGAATCAGTCGGATTGATGAGCTGGTAAACAAGCGTCGTTTCGCCGGGAGCTGCCGAAATGTTGGCTGCCGTCATTTTCAGTTTTTTAGGTCCCGGCTCAGTTGCGCAACCGGTCATTACTGCAAAGCATATGGCATACAGGATTGTTGTCATTATCTTTTTCATCGGTATCTTATTCATAGACTGATTTTTTTCCTTTCAGTGCAGCTGTAGCACATTCTTTTAACGTTTTATTTTTTGATGCCGCAAAGCGTTCCAGATAGCTTTGACTGGTTGGATCTTTCCATTTGCTCATCGCTGAAAGCAAGGATTCGCGCGGATCTCCTAGTCCGCGGATGGAAATGTCTTTCTCATTCTTACCGTCCAATATCGAAATAATCATTTTGATAGCTTCTTCCGGCGGGTGCATATCATCAAAGGTCAGTATATCTGTTGCACCGTTTAAAACCGAAAGGTTACCGGATCTCAACAACTCTATTACAGGTTCGGCATCATTCGGGGTTTTACGCTTCAGTCTTACGTACGACCTTGCTGCTGCAATGGTGATCATATTGTGAGGCTCGTTCTTATCTATAATTGATTTTAAATCGGGCAGTATTTTTGAATAACCGATCCTTCCTGATGCCAGGATCATTTCAGTCTGGGTTTCCCACGTCCGTTTGTCCTCCCGCTCTTTTACATAGGCATGATACAGGTTGTCTCCCAATTGGACCAGCTGGTTTTTTCCAATTTTCTTTGCCGCACTTCTGCGTTTCCCACTTGATTTATTTTGCAGGTCGCCTGCTATCTGGGAAATTTCCTCAGCGGTTAATTGCTTTTTTACCATGTATTGTATATTTATGATGGATCATTATGACCATTTACATGATTTCAAATTTAGTCAATTTTTTGTTTTGGCGGATCATTTCCCATCCGCTCATTTGAAGATAATCCTGGGATCATGAATAATATTTATATGAAAGCAGGTGGGTATTCTGAATTTTTCTATAGAAAAATCCTATTTTTACAGGATATCTTTTTATTTGATGGATCATATTCCAACCCGTAAAACATCGGAACATTTTCAGGGAGAAATTGCCCGTATGCGGTATGTCTCTGGGGAAGATCAACCGCAAATTTCTTCCCGCATGCATGCACACAGGGATGATTATTATATTTTCCTGTTGATAGAAAAAGGCGAGGGAAAAGTATTGATCGACTTTGAAGCGTGTGAAATAAAGGAAAAAAGCGTTCTTTGCATCCGCCCGGGACAAGTCCATTTTTCAGATGGTAATGTCACTGCCGATGGTTGGCTTTTAGCTGTCGACAGCATAGCAGTGAGGGAAGAGTACAAAGAAATATTCGAAAAATCCGTTATCACCGAAAATACAGTAAATCCCAATGAGGATGCATTCAATGATTTAACGGATTGTGCCCCGATGTTGTGCCGAAGACTTAAATCCGACGAAAGTAAAACCGGACAGTATATTGTACAGGACCTGCTCTCTTCTTACATTGGCATGATAGCCGAAGCCTATCAGAAAGAAATACCCGCACCGGTCAACAAACGTTCGGCAGCGATCACTTATGAATTCAAAGCCTTATTGTCCGCCAATTACCGGTTGCTGAAACGTCCTTCGCAATATGCCGCCCGATTGAATATTTCCCCGGTATATTTATATGAAGCCGTCAGGCAAACTACCGGACAGAGCGTAGGTGATTATATCCGTAACGAGATCATGATACAGGCCAAACGCCTGTTGTTTTACTCGAATATGGGTGTAAAGGAGATCGCGCTGGAATTGGGTTATGAAGACTGGGCGTATTTTACCCGTATGTTCACTAAAATATCGAAACTCTCGCCTACCCAATTCAGGAAAAAATACCTTAAATAATCCAATTTATACCTTCTTTTCTCCATTTTACTTGATTATCCTTTACCGTTACTTTGTATCCGGATAACAATCAATACGAAGTAAGATGATCGATGTAACAGAAAGATTAAAAAGGATACAGACTCCTTATGTCCGGGCAGATCTTCACAAATGTGAAGCCTGCTGGAGATGTGTCGGTGTATGCCCAGAAAAGATAATCGGTAAAGTAGGGTTATTATGGCACAAGCATATTGTTTTTAAAGATTCCGATAATTGTTCGGGATGCAGGAAATGTATCAGGGCATGTCCTTACGGAGTATTCACCCAACAAATATAAAAGCTATGGAAACATCACATAAAAAAACATTCAGCCGACGTAAGTTTGTGTCTGTCGGACTATTTTTAACTTTGGTTGTTCTGGTCATAACCGGAACACTGATTCAGGTGTTTGAAACTTTTGAGGAAGGTTTTTCCATACATTTTTTCACTGCCGTTCATGTTTTGACCGGATTTGTTTTTGCCGTTTTATCTGTTCTTCATACCATAACAAACTGGAAATCGCTGAAAAATTATATAAAAAACAAGGCTGTTACTGTAAGCAAAGAAGCAATTTTCGCTTTCCTTATGATGTTGTTAATCGTACTGATCGGATTTCTTTTTGCACATGTTCATTTTTAAGTACTCAGTGCTATTTATTATTTTCTTAAGTAGCATTGATCAAGTTGATTACGTTCAGAAAGTATAGCATTAATTGTTTTTTATTACTTAAAGTCTGGAAATACTCCTTTTTTGTAAACATTTCCTATGCCTGCCACGTGATATAACCTTGCGAAAGCAAGAATGGATAAGGAATAACCGGAAATATACAGGTTACTTAACAGCGGACGCTCGATTCATACAAAAGCGTATTTGCTGTTTCTGCCCTCGCATATCAGGCTTTATGTAGTGTTGTCCGGGACCATGTTCCGGCCGCTTTTTATAAAATTGACTATAAAGTAAAATCAATCGGGAGTGAAAGCGGTCATCATTGCAAGGGTATCCATGTAATCTCTCCAATGGATGATCTTTCTGTCCTTTAGTGTTACAATAGAGCAGAACTGGTTGTCGTATTTCTTACCGGTGAAAGGAATTATTCCGTGAACTTCATATTCCAATGTAATCACTCCCTGCTCTGCGGCCATGTACATTTTCAGATGATCGGCCGAATGTAAAACGGCCGAATAGCCACCAAACCACTCCATATAAGCATCCCGTCCTACAATTTTTGTTGTAAATCCAGGAACATGATACATAAACTCAAAAACAGCATCCTCTGATAAAGCTTCCCAAAAATGTTCTCCATCGACATATCCTTTCAATCCTTCCATTACGATATTGAAGAAGGGCTCTGCTTCTTTTTTAAATCCCGGATGATTTCGGTTCACGGCTTTTGTTTCGTTTGAATTGTTCGTCATATTTTTCATTATTGTTGGAACAAAAATAAATAGGCAAAGTGACAACGTATTGTCAGGAGTAATGAAAATATTTATAACGAATAATCCTTCAGGTACTCAATTTGTGTTTTTTTAGGCAGTTTTTTCAACACCTCCTTTACCGAATGACGGATCCAAAATTTTACTGTTTCATCGTTCATATCACCGTTGATGATAATACTGTTCCAGAATTTCTTATTGAAATGCCAGGCAGCTTCCACGCTGGTATAGCGTTCCCGCAGGTCGATCGCCTGTGCAGGATCACATTTTACCGAAACCTTTAATACAGGGTCATTTATCGGTATTACAGCAAACCATTTATCGAATATCCTGAAAATAAGATATTCGTCATCAAAAGGCATATATTCTGTTGCGTCCTTAATTGAGAGACAATATTCCCGTAATTTCTCTATGTTCATTTTTCTTTTTTCTAGCTGCCGAATATAGAAATTTATCTACCATTTCCTGAAATTTTCTTTGGTTATTTCCTCTATCAGCCGGTACTCTTTTTCTTCTTCTGACCTTAATTTTTCCATAACCGGAATATTTCTAATTGTCGTTATTTCGTTTTAGTTACTTCGTAGGGAGAGGCAGTCCGAAAGCCCGTAACATCGAGAGTTTGTCGAAATAACCCCGCTGGAAGATGATTTCATCGTCTTTTACGTGAAAGAAACCACAACCGCGTAACCCTGTCGGATCTTTCCATTCGAGCATGGCCCATTCCCCGTCCTGAAAGATATTTTCAGGCATACGTACCATATCAGCCGCTGCAAATTCGTCTTCGAACATACGCTTTATTGAAGTCTTGCCCACAACAGGATCATTTGCGACCTGGTGGTTTATCGCATCGTCG
>JAISOY010000109.1 GCA_031275285.1 Bacteroidales bacterium
AATGGGCTATTGAAATCAACAACAATCGTTCCGGTACCATCGCTGAACTGATATCCTTCAGGTGCTTCAAACAAACCGGTTGCTTGCGTTAACGTTGGGTTAACCGTCCAACAGGATACAGAATTCCTGATAGCAGGTGTAATTTCTCCATGCCCGACCTTTGGGATTATTTTTTTATTCGACAACAGTTCTTTGATATCTTCTTCAGTGAACGTTGAAGGTATCCGGACATAATGACCGCCTTCCAGCTTTATATCAGGAATTTTTGATTCTGATACATGTATGTTTGTGATCTTTAAGGTATAACTATTATTATAGGTACCATAAAGATCTACGGCAAGCAAT
This sequence comes from Bacteroidales bacterium, assembly GCA_031275285.1. Lineage (NCBI taxonomy): Bacteria > Pseudomonadati > Bacteroidota > Bacteroidia > Bacteroidales > Bacteroidales bacterium. The sequence goes on from JAISOY010000109.1 coordinate 346, forward strand.
ACAAAATATTCTTTGCCGGGAGAAGGAGTAAATGTACTACTCAGGTAATATTCCCAATCGTGTACTCTGTCTATCATGGTATATTCATTCCCATTCTTCTCATATAAACACAAAAAGTAATTTCCGTTTTTGTTGCTTGCAAATTCTATCTGATGTTGAATGGAAGAAAAATTCTCGAGTTTAAAGGCTTTCGCCTTACATGTCTGTTTCTCAAATTCTATTACTGGGACGGAATGTTTGATAAAGTCACAAGAATATATATATGAAAGATCTGTTTGTCCATCTACTGTTTGTGCATTACGGAATAGGCTTTCAAGTGAATCCTGTCCGGTAATTCCATCCACCCTCAGTACATAGTGACTGTCTGTATAAACTGGACCGTATACGATAAAATAATATTCTCCCGGTTCCAGTTCTTTTAAATGATATGAGGTATAATAACTTACCATTTCATAATTATTGCCATTTTTTTTATATATCATAAAGCTTCCGGCATCAATTGAAGAGGAGAGAGCAGCTACTATATTTGTTTTGGCTGAAATATTCATTTTATACGCTTGTACGAACGAATAACCGTCAGAAAAAAGATATGGAGATTTTCCTCGTTCAAAGGTTCCCGATACAGAACCGGGGAAGATGAACTCGGACGCGTCAGCAAACAAATCATTAAGGGTAACTGGTATAAATGTTTTCAGATATAATGTAAAATCTGTTTTTTCGTAATTCTCATATGCATATATTACAATATAGTATTCATCCGTTTCATCGACAAGAAATGGATATGATAAATTGTAATCTTTATTTATCAATTTGTATTCGTTATTTTCTTTTTTAAACAAACGAATATAGGGTGGATAATTGGCTGATTGAATATATGTCATTAAGTGTATCCCCTCTTCCAATTTTATCTTATATGCTTGTGCAAAATAATATCTATCATTGTATTTCGTCTGTCCTTTTTCCAGGATTAGCGGTGCTTCCTCCAAACTTCCAGAAACTGAGCAGGACAAGTTTTCATCAAAAAACAATTCTCCGGCGTTTGCAAATAAATCATCCAGAGTTGAATAAGAAAAAGGTTGGATAGTGAGTGTAAAATCGCCTGATGTAAGAGGACGGCTATATGGAGAAGCTACGGTCAGGTAATAATCTCCGGATTCTTTTGCCTGATATTTTAGTGAACCTGTTGTCATTGAAATCAGGGTTACAAATTTGCCCTGAAGGTTTTTCCTGGCCAAAGACATGCCGGGATACAAAAAGTCTGATGCTGCTTTAATTTGAATACTCTCATCCTTATCCAGATGAAATTTGTATGTTTTCGCATAATAATTGCCGTATCCACCCCAGGAAGAGAAATTATCTATCACGCAAGGTTCGGAGTCACCTCCCAGCGCATCCGTGAAAGAGGTCGGGACAGATATAGGTTGCGCATTTTCGAGTAGGGTTTCCATTGAGACCTCCGATAATGATCCCATCTTTAGCGTATAATTTCCTTCATCCAGGCCTTTTTTTGTAGTTATGATTACATGATAATTCCCGGATTTTGTGACCAAATATGAACCTTGACCGGCATCATTGGTGTGTACCCGGTTATATGTTTGTGAATCATAAATATATAATCTTTTTTCGACCTCATCCGAAGTCAGATTATACGCCAATACTGTCCCTGATTCAAGGCTAAGTTTATATGCCCTGGAAAAATAACAACTCTCGCCTCCAAAGTACTGATCGCCTTTCACTAATGTTGCATGTTCGTTATTTAACGTTCCGGAGCCAACAAAAGGAAACGCGGTTACATCTGGAGTAGCGTCAATTAATTCTTTGTAAGTGACAGGAATAGACGTTTCAGTAATCTTCAAATCGTATTCACTGTTCTTTAGCCCGTCTGAAGAAATAATAATATAGTAATCGCCGGATTTTTCCGCAGATATTGATATCGGGGGTCCATAATCAGGGTATTGAGGATATACGGGTGCAAGCTGATACGTATTGTCGATCTTCTGGTATACGACAACTGATGAATAATAGCGATCATAACCCCTTTCTATTTTTACGGCCGTTCCGGCTTTCAGGTGAAGTCGGTATGCCGTGGCGTAATATAAGTAAAAACCGTTATCTACCATATTGCTTTGTTCATTCAAAATCCCTGACATTTTGCATGGTAAAGCACCTGATGGTTTTGCGTTATCTAAAACATCATCACGGGAACATAATCCGGTTATATGATCGATCTTTAGTGAAAAATCAACATTCCCATTTTTTATATCAGAAGATACGACTATATAATAATCGCCATCTTTATCAGCATAAAGAACATTATTCGAATAACGGGATGTCTGTTTGTATGTTGCTTGATTATACATATCATATTCTTTCAGGAAAATTTTTAATCCGGCACCTACTACATTTATCCTGATTTTTTCATTCGCTTTCATCGTTACTTTAAATGCCTGTGCATTGATCCAGGCATTGTCATAACTATTTGTAGCGGCAACCAGTTTAGATGGCGGCAAACCCAATGTACTACTTATAGTAAAGGGCATATCGTCATAGCTTAATGGTACAGCCGATTCGAATAATTCG
>JAISOY010000110.1 GCA_031275285.1 Bacteroidales bacterium
AAGCACCCGTAGATATCCTTGAAATAATGAGAATGCCCCTCTTTACAACCAATGCTTATGAACGTGATCTGGTTTTTAAACGGCCGGGTGTAAAAGTGGTCATACCTGCATATGCCTTATATAGTAATATCGACTTTGAATACGAAAGTTCAGCAAACTACCGCTCATTATATTCAGACATACATCATATCCATAATGTTCACGTTCCCTTGCATAAAGCTATCTCTATTGAAATAGCCGCCGACAATCTTCCTGAGAGGTTACGGGATAAAGCCCTGGTAGCAAATGTAACTTCTAACGGTAGGATAACAAGTGCTGGTGGGGCTTATCAGAATAATGTGGTAAGTACTCATTCCATGACGTTTGGTAATTTTGCCATTGCAGTAGATACGATTCCCCCACGAATCACCCCCATTAACCTCTCGAAAGGAGCCAATATGAGAGGAGCCCCAAGTATACGATTCAAAATATCCGACAACTTCTCCGGGATCTCTACATATAACGGATGGATCGATGACCAGTGGGTGTTGTTCGAATACGATGCTAAAAACGACCTGATTACCTATCGCTTTGATCCGGACAGGCTGAAAAAAAATACCAAACACCATCTGGTATTAAAAGTAACAGATGCAAAAAATAACTTATCGGAATATACGGCTGATTTTACCTGGTAGAATCGGCAAGAATATCTCCAATTATTGTTGATTATTTTGTATTTTTAGGCTTTAAAAGAAATAATAAACCTGTATTATGTTTTCTTTGATACAGAATGAGTGGGTAAAATTCTTCTACTTTATCACCTTTTTATTTGTAGTAATATTGGTGATTCAGCAAAGAGGCGACCCGTTAAAGACTATTGCCTGGTTATTGGTGATTTCATTCTTACCAATCATTGGGATCATCATTTATTTCTTTTTTGGAAAAAATTACCGGAAGGAAAAGATCTTCTCCCGAAAAGGGTTATCAGACAGTAAACAGATAAAACTACTGAAGCAATATCAACCTACTGATGCCACCCAAAAAACATATTGGCCTGATGATGCTGTGGAAAGTAAACTGCACATCATGAAAATGTTATATAATTCTGAAAAAGTACTGCTCACGGAGTACAACAAAGTAAAAATACTGGTTAACGGGAAAGTAACATTTGAAGCAATCATAGAGGCTTTAGAACAAGCCGTGGACCACATACATCTTGAGTATTACATAATCGATGATGACAAAATTGGAAACATTATCAGGAATATACTTATTGATAAGGCAAAACAGGGTCTGGAAGTTCGTGTCATCTATGATGATATCGGTAGTTGGTCTTTGAGTAAAAAATACATCCGGTCGTTAAAGGATGCCGGAGTAAGAATATTTCCCTTTATGCCGGTCCGGCTGCCTTTTCTTACCAATAAAATCAATTACCGGAATCATCGGAAAATTATTGTCGTAGATGGTAAGATAGGATTTGTCGGAGGACTTAACATTGCCGACCGTTATATTTCCGGAAATGAAGAGCTGGGGCCATGGCGTGACACACATCTGAAAATAGAGGGAGAAGCAGTATATTCTTTACAGTCGATCTTTTTACTGGACTGGTTTTTTGTGAGCAAACGCAATATCCATCACCACGACAAGTATTTTCCGCCTTCCACTGTTACAGAGAGGCATTTGATGCAGATTGTAGCCAGTGGTCCCGACTCCGACTGGTCTGGTATCATGCAGACTTTTTTTCTGGCCGCAGCTACTGCAAAATCAAACATTTATATATCCACACCTTACTTCCTCCCCAATGAAAGTATCCTCACCGCATTACGTTCGGCATCATTAAGCGGAGTAGATGTTCGTATACTCCTCCCCAAACGTTCTGATTCCAGGCTGGTGATCTGGAGCTCATATTCTTATATTGGACAACTGTTGGATGCCGGAATCAAAGTATACCTGTATGAAAAGGGATTTCCGCATTCGAAACTGATGATGATCGATGATGTATTTTGTTCGATAGGTACCGCCAATATGGATATCCGAAGTTTCGACCAGAACTTTGAAGTCAATGCTTTGATTTACGACCAACGATTAGCCATAGCCATGCGTAATATTTTCATGAATGATATAAAAGGCTTGAAAAGCATCGATCCCAAAGAATGGGAACAACGCCGTGGCTGGGTAGTCTTCCGGGAGTCTGTAGCCCGGTTATTCAGTCCGTTATTATAAAACATAATAAAAATTATATGAATATTCATCAAGTAATTCATTGTATGGTATTGACCTGTTTTCTTTCAGTTTCAGGTATGGCACAAGAAAATCACTACCCTATTATCCCTAAACCGGCCAAGATTAAAGCACAACCGGGCCAATTCGTTTTCAACGGGGATACGCGCATTGTTATTCCCTCTACTAACGAAGAAATGCATAATGCCGCATTTGCCCTGTTAGAACGTTTTTTGTTGTCGTCAGACTTAGGAATTAAAATTGCAGATGCTTCCCAGGACAATATAAAAGCGGGTGACAATATGGTATTTTTCAAACTTTCGTCTTCTGTTAAAAATAAAGAAGGTTATAAGTTGAAAATACGCAAGAATATGATTGAAGTGGAAGCCAGTGCTGCTGCCGGATTCTTTTACGCCATGCAAACCATTCGCCAGTTATTGCCTCCACAAATAGAACGAAACGGAGTAGCAAATATCACATGGGCTGTACCTTGTGTTGACATCGAAGATGAACCCCGTTATCCCTACCGGGGATTGATGCTGGATGTATGCAGGCATTTTTCGGATGTAATATCCATTAAAAACTACATTGACAAGCTGGCATTTCATAAAATCAATACTTTTCACTGGCACCTCACCGATGATCAGGGTTGGCGTATTGAGATCAAAAAATATCCTAAACTTTCCGAAATCAGCGCATGGAGAGACCGTACGCTGATCGGTCCTTATATCAGCAAGGAACGCAAATACAATCAGGAGCGCTATGGCGGATATTATACCCAGGAACAAGTGAAGGAAGTACTGGCCTACGCCAAAAAGAAGTTTGTAACAGTCATTCCGGAAATTGAAATGCCAGGACACGCAGTAGCTGCCCTAGCCGCTTATCCGGATCTCTCATGTTCCGGAGGTCCGTTTGAAGTAGAAGGTTTATGGGGAGTTTTCAATGATGTGTATTGTCCCAAAGAAGAAACATTTGAATTTCTGGAAAATGTCCTTTCCGAAGTTATTGAGCTGTTTCCCGGCGAATATATACATATTGGCGGTGATGAATGTCCTAAAGTCCGGTGGGAACGTTGCCATCATTGTCAGACTAAAATCAAAGAACTGGAGTTAAAAGACGAACATGAATTACAGAGTTATTTTGTCAAGCGTATAGAGAAATTCGTTAATACAAAAGGACGTCGTATCATCGGTTGGGATGAAATTTTAGAAGGGGGATTGGCTCCTAATGCCACAGTTATGTCATGGCAGGGAGTAGACGGAGGAGTTGCAGCAGTTAAACAAGGACACGATGTGATCATGACTCCGACATCTTTTTGCTACTTCGATTATTACCAATCGGAAGATCGTGAAAATGAGCCACTGGCCATTGGTGGATACCTTCCTATGGAAAAAGTGTATAGTTTCGACCCCACCCCGGAAGGATTGACTGAGAAAGAATCCAAACATATTCTCGGCGGACAGGCTAATCTATGGCGTGAATACATCGCTAAAGATTCTCATCTTGAATACATGTTGTTTCCTCGGCTGGCTGCTATGTCCGAAGCAATATGGACTCCTAAAAAAGAAAAGAATTACGATGATTTCATGAATCGCTTGCCCAATATCCTCAAACATTATGATGCCATGAATCTTTATTATTCCCAGTCAAATCTGAAATAAAAATTTATAAAATCAGAAAAAACGGTTATTTTGAAAAGGATAACCGTTTTTTTAAATTCCAATACTTACATTTTATCACTCCGTGTTCGAACACAGCATAAAAACTGAAACATTTAACATGTCTTTATGTTTAATTATTCAGATAAAAATCTACACAAATCAAATACTAGTTGGAGGATTCCTTCAAAAAACGTACTTTTGCTTTTCTAAGTTCAAATATGAAAATTATAATAAGAATATATATATGTTTCTTAGGGATTATTCTTTTGTCCGGGTGTAAAGACCTTTTTGAATATCATCCATATGATGTGCATGTGAAAGGAGAGACTGGCATCAATGAAAAGAATAGCCGGAAAATTAAAGATGCATGTTTGGGTAAAGATACCATCCGTTTTGTGTTTACCGGCGATACACAAGGTTGGTATGATGACACAAAGGATTTTGTAAAAGCCATAAACAATAGAAATGATATTGATTTTATTATTCACGGAGGAGATCTTTCCGATTATGGCTTGACCAATGAGTTTATCTGGATGCGGGATATTTTGGGCAAGTTAAAAGTTCCTTATGTGGCATTGATCGGCAACCATGACTGCATAGGATCAGGAAAAGATACATATCTGAAAATTTATGGCGAACGAAATTTTACATTTACTGCGGGTAACCTGAAATTTATATGCCTTGATACAAATGCGCTGGAATACGACTATTCCAATCCTGTTCCTGACTTCAATTTTATCGAAGAACAGCTGGGCAACGAACAGGAACTGGATATGAAAACATATTTTGTAATGCATGCAAGGCCATATAGCGAACAATTCAATAATAATGTAGCCAGGGTTTTTCAACTGTATATCAATACTTTTCCCAACATACAGTTTTGTATGAATGCCCATGAGCATCAGGTTCAAATAGCAGATCTATATGGTGATGGGATATTATATTACCAATGTGCCAATATCGAGAAAAGAAATTATTTTTTATTCACCATTAAACCGGATGGTTATAATTATGAATTGGTCGAGTTTTAATTATAAAATAATCTGGTTTTGGATTTTTCTGATGGTATCGACAAATGTTACAGGACAGGATGACAGCTTAAATACCCATCGTAGTGATTATGACAGAAGGGTGGAAAAATATCAGAAAGCATGGGCGAAATTAATCCCGACATTTGTAAATGTACAATTCGCAGGGTCTATGGGATTTCTGTCAACAGGTGTCGGACGCAGATATGGTAAGAAAAAACAATGGGAAACCAATGCATTATTAGGTTTTTTACCTAAATTTTCCGGACACAGAGCCAATATCACTTTTACCGCTAAAGCAGGATATGTCCCATGGGATCTGCATTTAAAAAAAGCTGAAAGTTTTTCAATTGAGCCACTGAATTGTGGTATATATTTTACAACGATCTTAAATACGGAAGATTTTTGGGTAAAACAGTCCAGCCGTTATCCTGATGGTTATTATTGGTTCTCTTCAAGATTGAGGTTAAATATGTATATTGGCCAGTCACTAACATATCATATTCCTGAAAACAGGAAAAGAGTGAGAAGGTCGGTATCTTTTTACTATGAAATAAGTACCAATGAGCTGTACCTGATTACCTTTATAAAAAATAAAACGATCCCGCTCAAAGATATTTTTCATTTATCATTTGGTATCAGGTCTGCACTGTTCTAAACGAACATCACCGTTCAATCCATATTTTCAGGATAAGAACGGTGATGAAATCATAAATTATCGTATGATAATAAATAATACTTACATACGAAGAATTTTATCCAACCGATTATTCAGATCTTTTAACTCTTCAGGTGTCTTTGAACTTCCCTGTTCGGTAGTAAGCCATACATTTTTATAACTTTTTCTGGCTTCCAGCATTACCTTAGTCCAATCAACATTCCCTTCAGTCAGCTTTACTCCGAAACCGCTCCAACGTCCGTTCTTATCAGCAAGTTCTCTACTGAACTCCTTAATATGTATCCTTCCGATGCGATCTCCAAGTATCTTGATCCATTGTTCAGGCCAACCATAAACGAGAATATTACCGCAATCAAAATAGAACCCGACATACGGACTCTTGAATTGATCCACATAATTACATGCTTCAATAGGGCTTAAAAGAAAGTTATTCCATACATTTTCTATGCATATTTTTACTTTTAACTTTTTAGCAACCGGGAGTATCTTTTTGATCCCTTCTACTGAACGGTTCCAGCAATCATCATAGCTGACATTGGCATCCACCCTGCCGGGTACGAGCAAAATCGCATCCGTACCATAAGCATGGGCGTCTTCCAAAGCCACAATAGCTCCTTCAACTCCTTCCTGCCGAACAGAAGCATCCGGATGGGAAAGTAATTTTTCCCAGTGTGTTGAACAACAAACACTGGAAGCAACCAAACCTGTGGCTTTCATAGCATCAAGGACTTCTTTCCTATCCATATGGCTATTGGGTTCAATCCCATGATAGCCGGCAGCCTTAATTGCTTTACATTTATCTAATACGGAACCACTTAAACCTACGGTCCCCCACATGATCGATTTTTTGAATTCCACAGAAGTATCTGATTCTTTATTCACCACATCTTTAACCGCCGCATGAGTAATGAACGGCACAGAAAGTACACCTGTAGCCAAAACAGTATTCTTAATAAAATTTCTACGCTGCATATCAAAAGTATTAAATCCTGGATGTTCCAACAACTGGAATAACTTCTTTGATATCAGGAACCGGTCCTAACTCGTAGGTTTCAGGACCTAATTTCAATGTAGAGGCCATGATCTGATCCCAGGTAACAAATTTCCCACTGTATGCTGACTCACGTCCCATAATAGCCATCAATGTAGACTGAACATGCTGTTCAGCATCATTTACAGGCTTATTGGTACGGATAGCAGTAACAAGACGGATATGTTCCTGAACAAAAGGATTGGGAACAACCATTGACTGATCCGGATCATCTTTTTTAGGATGAGGATACTCCCACGCAATGGTTCCGTCCAGATTGTATATCTTATCAAAGCAATTGGTATAGCCCTTCGTTCCGTATACCATAACCAGGTGATTGGTATCGCATTCAGCAATCTGACGTGAAGTGCAATGTGCCCTGTAATTATTATCGTATACATACTCTATGCTGAAGAAGTCATACATATCACCAGTCACACGACGCTGACGCCCACCTGTAGCTTCAGCCCTAATCGGTTTTTTATCACCCATGAACCATGACATCATATCTATCTCATGAACAAATTGCTCCACTACCAAATCTCCTGATGTCCAGCAAAAATTCACCCAGTTACGCAACATATATTCCATATCGGTCCAACCAGGTTGGCGTTGTTTATGCCACAGCGCCCCACCCAATCTCGATACATGGGCAGAAACGATTTCGCCGATGGCTCCTCCGGCAACCCTGCGGTATGTCTCAATACAATCTTTTTGTGAACGGCGGATTGTTCCGCTGATTACCGATAATCCCTGCTGAGAAGCCCTTTTGGCATCTACAAGTATCTGTTTGGCTCCCATAGGATCAACAGCACATGGTTTCTCAATAAAACAATGTTTCCCTTTCTCGATAGCATATTTAAAATGTATAGGCCTGAAAACCGGAGGGGTACATAATAAAACAACATCTACCCCCGAATCAATGACTTTCTGATAGGCATCAAATCCTATAAAACAATTACTATCCGGAATATCCTGCCCTTTTTCTTTTAATCTTGCTCTACAAGCATCCAATTGATCCTTAAAAACATCTCCAATAGCTGTTATTTGTAATCCGCTACCGGCACTTAAAAAATCCATGGCAGCACCTGTACCACGGCCTCCACATCCTACCAACCCTGCTTTAAGAGGCTTTCCATCCGGAGCTTTATCCAAAATTTCCGGAACCTCTACATCTTTTAATTTTTCTTTTTTAGTGTCTGAACCGGAACAACTATTCAGGAATATAGGTACAGACATCGTCCCAATGGTACCTATTGTAGATTTTTTCAGGAACTCCCGACGATTTGATTTAAATTTTTTATTCATGACAAGTAAGAAAATTGATAATTGAGTGTGCAACAAAGATAATATTCTTTTTCAGGATATCAATGAGAATTATCACGATACGATATATTTTCGGGGCAAAATCATTATTGTTAGTATTTATTAAATAATGTGAATCAGGGGTTGATATGAATGTTACGATTTTTCGGATATCCCGAAGGAATTGAATATGAACTTAGCGTAAGAATTCGTTCTCATGAGCATTGCGAATAATTACCACGGGTTATACCCGTGGCTGGAAGATCACCTTCTTTTGTGTCCCCGAAACCCGAAGGGTTCACTGAAAGTAACGGGGCAACAGGTGTAAGTATGGTATTCGCCCCTTTGGTGACACCGTAACATATTGTCCGTTTTTTCCATGGGTTTACTCCCGATGGTCTTGAGCTGCAGTTCACCCACGGTTATTCACATTGAGGTCTTTCAGACCTCCTTTATTCAACCCTTGATTCGCATAAATAATAAATGTTGAAAAAATAATGTATCATAATTTATTTATCAATAAATATTTTAAGTTATTTTGTAGCCACAATGAGGGCAATCCCTCTTTTTCTTCATCGTTGCAAAACATGGCATTTTCATGAGTCGTTCATTGGATCCCATCCTTGTATTTCTTTCAAAATATATTCCTTATACAGAATATGAAGGACCAACAAATTTATATCGCTGGAAAAGCAAATTGTTATATGGACTTATACTGGGTATTATTTTATTGGGAAGCATCCTCTACATTATCGGTACGTTCACAGCCATAAAAGAACAGTTATGGTATGTCGCCTCAGTGAATACCATCTCTTACGCCGTGCTATTATTTTTCGTTACCTCTAAAAAAGTTTCTTCTACCACCAAAAGTATTGTTATTTTAATCATACTCTACCTCCTTGGAGTAGTTCTAACCTTATTGTTAGGGCCTTATGGTGCAGGATTCATACTATGGTTCCTGTTTCCAATATTATCCAGTGTCCTGTTTGAATTTAAGGGAACATGGATGGCTTTTACAGTCAATCTGGTTACTCTTGGCCTGATGTTAATCCCTGTGATCACCAAGGAACCCGCCACATGGAAAATTACCAGTTATCCTGTAGGCGCTTTTATCGTATGCATGACTAATTTTCTTGGTTTTTCATTATTTATCTCTATCCTTTTATCTTTCATGATGAGAAACATTTATGTATCATTGAAGAAAGAAATGGATATGACTTCTTTGTTACAGGAAAAACAAAACACACTTGAAGATCAAATAGTTCGCGCAGAAAAATCAGATAAGCTTAAATCCGCATTTCTCGCCAATATGAGTCATGAAATCAGGACACCTATGAATGCCATTGTTGGGTTCTCAGGATTCCTCAAAAACACATCCTTACCCAGGGATAAAATGTTTTCATATGTAGATGTCATACAAAAGTCAAGTAAACATCTGCTACGGTTAATTGACGACATAGTTGACATATCAAAAATTGAAGCCGATCTCCTTGAGGTACATCCAGCATATACAAATATCAGGGATCTTTTCCATGACATTGAGATAATTGCATTATCACAGATAAACGAAACGAATAAAAATATTAATTTCAGAGTTAATCTCACGGAGGAATATATAGTCAAAACCGATGAGATCCGGCTCAAGCAAATATTGATCAACCTGATCAACAACGCCATAAAGTTCACGATGGAAGGATCAATCGAATTAGGAATAACCCCTGAACTTCAGGATGGAAAATATCTTGAACTATATGTTAAAGACACCGGCAAAGGAATTGAAAAAGAAAATTTCGAGACTATTTTCCAAAGGTTTACCCAAATAGATATGACCGATATCAATCAAGGCAATGGCTTGGGGTTAAGTATTTGCGACGGTTTAGTAAAGTTATTGGGAGGAAATGTCCGTTTAGAATCTGAAATAAATAAAGGAAGTACTTTTTTCTTCACGTTACCTTATCAACCATAAGTATAATTATGATTTTCGGTATTTTCATCTAAAAAATCAGTCATTTTGTACAATACACCATATTTCTTCTTATATTTGTGTGTACATTATATATAATAGAAATTAACGAAAGTTTCCGGTTTGGTAGTTAATTTTACTATCCTTGAATTATAAGCATTCACGATTAGTAAACTGATGTTTGTCTTGTTTTTAATTTAACATTTTATACAGAAAGTCTAACTTAAATTTTAATCTCATGAACAAGTTTTTATTATTTGCATTGTTTGGTTTTATAGCAACAGGATTGGCTATGGCTCAAAGCGATTGTATGCCGTTTTATCCGGAGGAAGGTACAGTAATGATCAGTAAAAGTTATGATGCCCAAAAAAACCTGCTGAATACCACTACCTACACGGTTGAAAGTTGGAATTCCCATGAATTTTCGGATGAAGTCACAGTCAGGTTGGTCACAACTGATAATAAAGGTACTGCTATTGACCTGGGAAGAATCTTCGGACGTTGTGAAGGTGGTAATTTTTATCTGAACATGACCAATAAAGGGAGTTTCCCGGAAATAGCCAAATTATTCACCAGCAACACAGAACTCGTTGGTAATTTTATTGACTATCCCAATACATTTGGTACCGCTCCTTATGTTGGAGATTTTGCTACAGATGGTGGTGAATTTACCATCTGGTCGAAAGTTGATAAAAAAGCATCTGTCAGGGTTCGCATATATAACAGATTTCTCGACGAAAAAGAAAGAATAAGTACTCCCGCCGGGAAATTCGACGCATCCAAGATCAAATTTACTTTTGAAGTGACCGAAGGTAAAAAGAAGACCACTTACAAGGGAGTGGAATGGTACGCTTTAAATGCAGGAGTTGTACGTTCCGAGACATATGATTCCAAAAACAACCTTATCAGCTACTCTGAAATGACAAACATAAACAGACCTAATGATGATGAGTAGCGCCCAATAGCTACAGTCTAACATATAGATGATATATCAGAATATTGACGTTTGATCATGTAAAACGCCTTTTCCTACATTTGAGAAAAAGGCGTTTTTTTTAAACTCAGATTGACGCAGGTAAACCAATCTTATCAAACTATAAACATATTAAGGCCCAAATACCTCTAACTCCATAAAACTTATATATGCTGCTGTCCCATTAGGAAAAACAACAGTCATATATCGTCCTGATGCCTGGATTGAAAGATACATAGTAAAAATATCCGTTCCATCATACTGCCCTTGTGCCACAGGTGTCATAGAAGATAAAATTGTTGTTAAATTTGGATCGTCAGGATCTATCGGATCATCAGTCAAATAGATCTCCACATCTTTTAAATAACGCCAATTTGTTCTTTCCGGTGGATAAATTATGACACTATCAACCAGCAAGGATTTCTTCATATCAACCACTACACATTGAGGAAACGGTGTACCTACTTTACTATGCCAACCCGTAGCACGATTACCATCAAAAAGAAGTGCCGGTTGTCCGCCTCCGCCATCACCCCAATCATGATTACCATTTTTAGCAACAGCTGTCCAACCAGTTCTCGGATAATTGTATATGAATGACAAATCATTTCTAATCCATTCCCTAGGAACCGAATCAATTCCTTTTGAGGGTAAAAAGACAGAACGACATTCAACAGGTTCTCCGGTTTTTATATCAGGACAACTTAATATTGACTGTTCTGGCTGTACTCGAATCGTTTTGATTTGATCAGAAGTTGTCACATAACGTATTTCGGAATAAACCAAATCCGGTGTTTTCACCCCCCATTCAATGAACCATTCAAGATTATTATCGCGTGAAACAATGTTATTTATTGTCCGATCGGTTGCCCCCATTATATAATAATCCCCGTACGATGTGCCGGTTACTTCGGAAGGTATAGATGCATTATCCTCTTTATCAAAAGTTTTCACATAAAAGGTATAGCTTCCTTCACCGAGATCATCTATATCTACCATAATAATTTCACCCTGCATCCGGGAAAGATCTATTCCCATGGTATCGGCATAATTATTCCAGTAAACCTCGGCACGGACAACGCTCGGGTCCTTGGCTTTCAGCCAGGATAACCTCAATTTATTATATCCTGCATAAATTTTCAGGGAATCTACTTTCTGTGGGTATTTTAATCCACCAATCACCACATGTTCCTCATAAATATCAGTCATTTCTTTACATGATGACAGATATCCTATGGAAAATGCTATGAATAAATATATTATTTTTTTCATTTTCAAGTATTTTAATGGTTTAAACCTGTTAATCCTTCAATTGTCCCCAGAAAGTAAATTCGCAAATGATGACCTGCCCCATTGTTGCATCCGTACCATATGTATTAAAATTTGACAAAATTTTAAAACGCAGATGGGTCACCGGTATATATGGATCATAGACCTTGTCCGTAGGCACCAGGTCAAATTCTGTTCTATTATACCAATAATCTTTATCTTCATCGGTAATGGGTCCCACTTCCATACCTTCACCATAACCTGAAGGTTTAAATTGCTCAAATTCACCTATCAAGGTCCAGCTATCGTCCCAGCTACCATCCGGATTGGGATTGTCGCTGCCCCATACCTGGAAAATACGTGGTGCCGTTCCTGAATATAGTTCATAATTGGCACGCGGCCACTTCTGAATACGACTTATAGACATCTTATGACCAAGATCAATGGTAAACCATTGGGGCATAGGAGCGCTATGGCTGGTTGCGTAGAAATTTCCATCCGATGCTTCCGGTCCAAGCCATAATTGCTCTAGACGATACGCATTATTTCCTTCTGCTGTAATAAAATAATCAGTGGGTAATGCTGCATTCCTGAAGTCTGTTTTGGGAAGCTTGATTTCTTCAATAGGAGTCAATACCTTATAAATGGTATCGGAAGTATTATTCCACCTGTCCCTCAGGTATGCACCAAAATTAGTCGTCTTTGCCTCTAAACCTCTTCTTGAAAGCTTAATGGCTTCCGATTTTGTATGAAAGGTGTGGATATCTTCCCATTTATCAATTCCCGCAGTATCTGCCATCAATACAATAGCAAGGTCTGCCTTCGAAATGTTTTCCTCCAACATAACGAGTACACCTCCAAAGCTTTCTTCGATATCGAATCTAACTGATTGGACTGGGGGTGTAAGGGGATTGATTGTTTCAGAAACC
>JAISOY010000111.1 GCA_031275285.1 Bacteroidales bacterium
GATGCTGTAGTAGCCAGTGAAGACAACAAATTTGTCAATCATCATGGTTTTGACTTCGGGGAAATGCGTGAAGCATACAGGAAAAATAAAACAGGTAAGCGATTGAGGGGAGCCAGTACCATTACCCAACAGATGTGTAAAAATGTCTTTTTATGGGAAGGACGTAGCTATACCCGTAAGATACTGGAAGCCTGGTACACCGTATGGGTGGAGTTGCTATGGGGTAAAAAACGCATAATGGAAGTTTACCTGAATGTGATAGAGATGGGGAAAGGAATATATGGTATCGGGGCTGCCGCACAGGTTTATTACCATAAGGAAGCATCTCAATTGTCCCGCGAGGAAGCGGCTATGATCGCAACGGTACTGCCTTCTCCCAGGAAGCGGAATCCTGTCCGTCCCGGTAATTATATGATTGAACGGCAGGCACAGATACTTTCATTGATGGATAAAATAGGACCTGTGAAATTGTAAGTCTTTACTGAAAGTTATCAACAATTTAAATACTTGAATATTAGCGTGATATCTGATTTTATGGCATGTTTTTCAGGTATCTGTCAATTGAAAATCTGTCAAATTCAACTTATCTTTGTCAGTTAGCGGATGAATAGGTTGTTTCGTCGAAGAACGCCCAATGAGTTTGCTTTTTAGCTTGATCAATAAAACTTAACATGTCGGACGAAAGGGACGAATTAGAAAACGAGAAAGAAGAGAATATTGAAGAATCGATCGATTCGATAGAGGACGCTTCTGAGAACGGGGAGTCAAAAGCTGGTAAATACGATGCTTTGCTCAATGTTGAAGAAGGTAAGACTCATCGTATCACAGGCATGTTTCGCGACTGGTTTCTGGATTATGCATCGTATGTGATCCTTGAACGTGCTGTGCCACATATCGAAGATGGCCTTAAGCCCGTACAGCGCCGTATTTTGCACGCCATGTTCCGTATGGATGACGGCCGTTTTAATAAGGTAGCCAATGTCATCGGGTTTACCATGCAGTTCCATCCGCACGGCGATGCTTCTATCGGCGATGCTTTGGTACAGCTGGGACAAAAGGAATTATTGATCGAAACACAGGGAAACTTCGGGAATATCCTTACCGGAGACAGGGCTGCTGCACCGCGTTATATCGAGGCACGTCTGTCTAAATTCGCATTGGAGGTGGCTTTTAACCCGAAAACGACGGAATGGATGGCCTCTTATGACGGAAGGAATAAGGAACCGGTGACGCTTCCGATGAAATTTCCTTTGTTATTGGCCCAGGGAGTAGAAGGGATCGCTGTCGGATTGGCTTCTAAAATTCTGCCGCACAATTTCAATGAACTGATCGACGCTTCCATTGCCCATCTGAAAAATGAACCGTTCGAACTGTTTCCTGACTTTCCTACCGGAGGTATGGCCGATTGTGCTGCATATAATGATGGTGCAAGAGGAGGAAGAGTAAAAGTCCGTGCCCGTATCAATAAAGTAGACAATAAAACCCTTGCGATCACAGAGATTCCTTTCGGAATGGATACTTCTAAACTGATCGAATCGATCGTAAAAGCAAATGATAAGGGAAAGATCAAGATCAAGAAAGTAGATGATAATACGGCGCAAAATGTCGAAATACTGATCCATTTAGCCAATGATGTATCTCCGGATATGACCATTGATGCACTGTATGCATTCACGGATTGTGAGTCATCCCTTTCTACCTATGCTTGTGTGATCAGGAGTGACCAACCGGTATTTTTCAGTGTATCGGATATTCTTCGCAGCAATACGGAACAGACCAAGGACCTGCTGCGTCAGGAACTGGAGATCCGGATGAATGAACTGGAAGAAGACTGGCATTATTCTTCGCTGGAAAAGATATTTTTTGAGCAACGTATTTACCGGGAACTGGAAAAAGACCAGGCTTCATGGGAAGATCAGTTGTCGGGTATCAATACCGCTTTTGATCCGTACCGTCCGTTATTGCGTCGTGAGATCAAACATGAGGATATTGTTAAGCTGACTGAAAAACCTGTACGGCGGATTTCCAAATTCGATATCAAAAAAGCGGAAGAACACATCAAAGGTGTGGAAGACGAGATGGAAAAGGTCAAAGACAACCTGAACAATCTGGTTCGTTACACCATTGATTATTATAAACGTATCAAGAAGAAATACGGGGCCGGCCGCGAACGTAAGACAGAACTGCGCAGTTTCGATACCATTGCCGTTACCCGTGTGGTAATTGCTAATGAGAAGTTGTATGTTAACTGGGAAGAAGGGTTTGTCGGTTATGGCATGAAAAAAGACCAGTACGTTTGCGATTGTTCGGATCTGGATGAGATCATTGTTGTCCGTAAGGATGGCTCCTATGTGGTGAGCAAAGTATCCGAAAAAGCATTCATGGGTAAGAACCTGCAATATGTGAATGTATTCCAGCGTAACGATAACCGGACGATATATAATATCGTATATCGTGACGGCCGTAACGGTCCCATCATGATCAAACGATGCGCTATTTCGGGTATTACCCGCGACCGGGAATACCACCTGACCAAAGGAGCTCCCGGTTCGCAGTTGTTATATTTCAGTGCCAATCCGAACGGTGAAGCCGAATTATTACGTGTGACCCTTAAGCCACGTCCGAGATTACGTAACCTGGTTATGGACGTGAATTTCGCAGATATTGCTATCAAGGGACGTGATGCACAGGGAAATATACTGACCCGTTATGCCATTCACAAGATCGCACTTAAGGAACGGGGTGCTTCAACACTCGGAGGAAAGCCCATCTGGTGGGATGCGGATGTCCAGCGTCTGAATGAAGATGGCAGGGGAACCCTATTGGGAGAGTTCAACCATAAGGATAAGATACTGATCGTTACGGAGGACGGTAATTACAGGATATCCGGGTTTGATGTATCCTTACATTTTGAAGACAATATCCGTCTGATTGAAAAATATGATTCTACAGCCATATATACTGCCGTTTATTATGATCCGGAGTCAAAATTCTGGTACCTGAAACGTTTCCCGTTCGAACAGTCGGTACAGCTTGCTTCATTCGTAGGAGACGGAGCACAACAGCTGAAATGTCTGAGCCGGGAGGTTCGCCCTCGTTTCCGTATTATTTTCGGGGGACATTCGAAGCATCGCCCTGAAGAGGTCATAATTGCCGACGAATTTATTGCAGTGAAGAGTATCCGGGCCAAAGGGAAACGCTTATCCACTTTCGAAGTAGCCAAGGTGGAAGAAATAGAGTCATTGCCGCCGACAGAACCTACGCCGGCGCAGGAAAATACTACTCCGCCTGATACCGATCCTACTACTCAGGTTGATCGTTTCCCGGATGTTAAATTTGAAGTGGAAGAAAGCAAGGCGGAACAGATGACTTTGGGATTGTAAAATAGGGCAGGTGAGGGGCTAATTCTGATTGTAAAAATACAAGTCTTTTCGTTACGGTTTTAAAATCAGTATTTTACTTTGCGATCGCTGATATGAGGAAAGATAGATTCTTTAGGATATGGTTTGTAATCATCATCAGTAGGTGGTTTCTTAAATTCCGTTTTTGTTCCCTTGATGCTAATGGTCCGTTCGTTATTGTTGAATGTCACCATTGCATAAATACCATCTTTTAATTCCAGGCTTTTCTTGAACCCGTAAGCACTGTTTACCGAGAAAAAATGAACTCCGTTTATCCGGTTGTAGTGGTCCAGATGATCATGTCCGGCAAAGCAGGCGATCACTTTTATTCCCGAACGGTTTGCTTCGTCAATGACCTTGCGTACTTTGGCCCTGTTAGGCACAGGATTGGATCCCCTGATCGTTATATCATCAAAGGTCTGATGTGAAAATATGATTACAGGCTTTTCAGTTTCCCTGATATCTTTCGCCAACCATTCCACCTGTTCAGGATTGATTAAATCCCTGTATTCCTTATCTATATAATAATTGGCATTTCCATGGTCGATAAATACCCCGTCTTTTTTGATGAAATTACAATCCAGAACGATAAAATGAAAATCGCCATTATCGAATGAATAATAATTTCCCGGCATTTCCTGTCTTTTCACCATTTCCTCTTTGGTAGAATAATCGAATTCATGATTACCCAGCACATGATATTTTTTCCCGGGATATTTTTCCCAGATGGCCAGCATTTCTTCGGTTTCCTCCTTTTTCCCGCTGGAAAGATCGCCTAACTGGATGATAAAATCCAGGTTTTCATCTTGTGCCTGATCGATAAATTCCTTCAGGCGTTCTTTTTCTCCGTGTACATCTGCAATAATGCCGATTTTTACGGTATTTTGCCCGTACATCTGGATGATTACCCCTAATATTAAGGTACATAAAACAAATCCGGCCTTTTTCATGGTTGCGATTTAAAATCTCCGTCCGAAGCAAGCCATCAGGCCAACTGACGAATAAATTGTTTCGCTGAATGATTCATGGTAATACCATGAATCATTGAAACCTTGAGCACCCTTCACACAAGGTCCTGCAGAAAGATACCATCCGTTTTTGAATCGTATACCCAGTAAAGTATTGAACCACCAACCCATAGAAAAATCATAAAATGTGTCGTTGGATAACCCGATCTGAAAGCCTGCAGAGAAGCTAATAAATGACCTTATATCTTTATCCGAAAAATCAATACGTGCTGTAGTATAGAACGGGAGATATACATAGGACTTTTCAAAATAGGATAGATACTCCACGTGGATACCTGTTCCCATGCCGAAAAAATACCGGTCCTTCAGCATAATTCCATGCGCTGTATTCAAAGAGGCGCCCAATGAAAAATAGTTATTATAGAAATCGTAACCGGGTGATATTCCGGCCTCAACCAATCCGGAATAACGGATCCTGGATGGCCTGTTGGTGAATTCTCCGGAAGAACTGACAGGCTGGTATTGATAGGTCTCTTCCGATCCGTCAGCATACCGGATCTGTTTTATTTCGCTTTTATGCACATTGTATACCGGACCGCTTAACTGGTCGAAATGCTTGAATGCTACCTTGTCATGTGTTGTTTCTACGATCAGTACATTTGACCGGGTACCATTTTTCCAGATGATCAGATCCTGGGCATTCATAGAGGCAAAGGTTCCGAAAATCAATAAGAGTTGAAAAATTCTTTTCATAGTTATTTTGATAAAAATCCGAATAACAAAAGTAAAGAAAATCACCTATTAAATAATTGATGATTGATAATTGAAAATTGATAATTTTAAGCCGCTCATATGGTGAACTAAGCCTAAGATCATGAGCGTCAGCGAGTAATTATGTAAATGAAATATGTGTAAATTTTTATTGGAATCTATATGAATAATACCATAAATTAAAGTCATGTTTAATAAACGTAATCAACTTGGTCAATGCGACTTAAAAACAATAAATAGCACTGAGTACTTAAATGCGATTTAGGATTGGAGTATTATTCTTATTGATAGACAGATACGAAAAAACCGGCAGTGATCTATTGAACAATTCGTTATTCCCGTATATAAACCGATCACTGCCAGTTGGATAAGTTAAAACATTGCTTTTATCTTACATCATATCGTTCAAACCGGAATATGGTAACCAAAAAGATAATACCCATGTAAGCAGACAGGATGGCTAAATATTTCAGGGTATCGGTCAATCGTTCACCAATACTGACATTGCTTTCTTTGTATTTGGGAATTTCCTCATAACTTACCGGTTTCTTGGTGGTGGAAAAATCTTCATAAGGATTATACCAATGCGGGCTATCCTGGTCTTTTGCATCCAGATCCTTGAACCATTGCTGGTATTGTATCTTAAAACTTTGCAGGTGGTCATAGTTTTTCTTCAACCTGCTGTAGCCACCATCCAGTAAGGCTTCTGTCCCGTATTCAAATACAGAAAGAGGGGAGATCCAAGTCCATAGCCGTATTTTTTCCAGTTGTTTGAATTGTTCATTACGGTGTTCGTTCAGGAAATCAGCCTGATTTTTCGCAAAAGCCATCATCATTTCCGCCCTAATTTTGTGCTGGGGGATAAAAGGATTTCCTCCGTTGGATGTCCATTTTCCGTCCGGAAAACTGGCTTCTATCTCTTTTCTTTTCTCTCCTATTTTCGTCCACATCACACTACTCTTTTCGATTGGGTACATATTCATACCGATGGTTTGCGAAAAATTGGGAATAGCAATCATAAATACCAGCCAAAAGGAAATGGAAAGCAACAGACTGACATGGGAATAACGGCATATTACAGAAGTCAGCATGCCTATGGCCACCATACTTCCTGTAAAAAAGATAACAAACAATAAAAACAATCCGATCTCTAGGAAGGTGTCGCCGGTGATGTTCACAGAAGGTGCTATTATCAGGATAGACAAAGCCAGTAATATGCCAATGAAAGCCAATAAAACCAGCATGATATTGATGGCTAAAAATTTACTGATCAGGATATGACTTCTTTTTATCGGATTGGACAGGCAGAGAGCGAGCGTACGTTTTTCCCGCTCACCCGAGATGACATCAAAAGAAAATATTACAGCCAGAAAACTGAACAATACCAATATGATAAATCCCCAGTTGATCCGGTCGGAAGGCAGAATGAAAGGATTACTTTTTGTACTGTTCGAATCGAATCCAATGGTATAAAATGCATTATACAATAAGGTGTTGGGCATATTGAGTTCACCACAATCCGAAATAAAACCGCTATTACGTGGCGGTAACTGATAGGACCACTGATTAGTAGCCACCTTGGACGCATTGGAGGCTACTTCCCGTAAGTGATGTTCCTGATAATTGGTCAACTCATGGTATTTTTTTGTGATCTCCTTATTTTCATTGATGTACGTTAATGATGAGGCGATAAACATAAGTACCGTAACAGATAAAGCGATGAAGAACCTTAATCCGTAAAGGAACTGTTGTAACTCATGAGTGATTAAATTTTTCATTTTTGATTGTTTTGCATGAATATAATGTACTATCTTATATCATATTTGATAAAAGAGATGAACGAAAACCAAAAGAACAGGATACATACCAATATCAAAGCCGTAAGAAGATATATCTGATTTTTCATGTCTACTGAAAATGTAGAAGGCACATAAGTAAACCGGGGCAGATCGGAAGTGTCCAGATATCCGAAAGAAGTAAAATCAAAAGTTGATTCCGGTTTTGCCGTTTCTTTCCAGGTTTGGGCATCCTGATCACCTTCTGTCCAGCTTTCGGGAAAATCCTCCTCTTTTTGAGGAGTAAAATAGGCATAAGACGAATAAATCTTATTCTGTATATAATATCCATAATAAATATCCTGGAAAGTACGTATCTGATTCATGAAATTCACTTCATCCTGTACCCCTGTATGGCAGAGGGATGCTGAAATTTGCTTAAGGATACCTGCCGGAGAAAGACTGGAAAAATAACGAACGGTTTTTTCCTGGCGATATAGCTGGTCCAGGTATGCGGCCTGCAATTGCCATTTTTTGTTACTGTTCTCCAACAATATGGGATTGATCAGTTCTTTCTTCCTTCTTTCATATTTCATGGTGGCAATAGGAGTGAAAAAGATCATATTGCCTCCATCCCAATCACCACCGGCACAAAAATTATAGCCGACATGGGTAAGGTGTTCGTCCCCCAATTTTTTCGAAATATCTTTATACTGCGTATTCCAGAATTCAGAGTCGATTTGCGCCGTGTTATATGTAAGATTTTTATAATCATCCGTTTTAGCTATATTTTTCCCTAAGTAAGAAGCAGCATTAGGCAAAAGGAAGAGTAAAAAACACCAGATGAAGACATTTATAATAATACTGGTCACAGAACTTTTGGCCCGGCTGGATATAAACCCTCCCAGAAAAACAAAAAAAGCGAAATAAACCAGGCTGATCAGGATCATCATCCCGATACGCCCGTAATCGTTCAATGTAAAATGAACGGAAGGTGAGAATATAATAATGATAAAAACTGCCAGAAAACAGATCAATAAAATAGGTAATAAAGTGAAGAAAATACCGGTAATTTTACCCAGAAAGAAGGTAGATCGGCTTAACGAATTGACCAGTGCCAGTTTCAGTGTCCCGTCTTCTTTTTCCCGCGATAGCATATCGTATGAAAACAATATACCTAAAAGGGAGAAAAGGATGGTCAGTGCCGTAACAAAATCAAGCGACAGGAAATTACCCATAAAAGGATTTTCGTTCAGGGAGACAATGCCGGATGAAAATACCGGTTTTTCTTTCCTGTCCAGTTGGACTTTCGAACCGGTTTGCTCGGAAATTCCTTTGCTGAAAATACTTAACGGAGAAACCGGCTTGACAATAATAGGATCTACCTGGGCATAAATCTGGGACTTCTGGTAAACATCTTCCGCCGATTTCATATCGGTTTCGTATTGTGTTAACCTGTTCTCATAGGTTTTGATCCCTGTATATACAGAATACGGTATCAGTAGCAGGCATAATACTAATCCGACTATAAATCCGGAAGTAACGATATTATTCCAGAACTCTTTTTTTGCGATCAACCAAATCATATATTTTCCTATAAGTTGAAAATAATTATTTTTCGACGGTCTCTGCCGACATAACAGCTTCCTGCATATAATCCAGATAAATCCGTTCCAGATCGTCCTGTAGGAATTGTTCACGTGTCCGTATCATGACCAGACGCCCTTCTTTCATGATCCCTACCCGGTCTGCCACTACTTTGGCCCTGAAAATATCATGGGTACACATCAGGATAGATTTACCCTGGTCCCGTAATTGCAATAACAGTTGCATCAACTCGGATGCCGATTTGGGATCGAGCCCGGAGGTCGGTTCATCCAGCAGGATATTGGAGGCATCCTTAATGATGGCAATGGCCAATCCCACTTTTTGACGCATCCCTTTTGAGAAGGTCTTCAATTTCTTTTCAAAGGCCTCTTCCTGTAAACCGACATTACGCATCACCGTGTAATAATCGTTCTTTGTCAGGTTTGTTTTACCGCCCAGCTTGGCGAAAAAATCAACATTCTGCCTTGCAGTAAAGTTTCCGTAAAGCATTACATTTTCAGATACATAGGATACGTTCTTTTTCGTTTCCAAAGGTTCTTTCATCACATCGATCCCATCTACCAGTGCCTGCCCTGAAGTAGGCTCGATAAAATTCAGGAAAAGATTGATCGTGGTGGTTTTACCGGCACCATTTGCACCCAGTAAGAAGAATACTTCTCCCGGTTTGATCTCAAGATTCAAAGCATCTAATGCTAACTGACCATCTTCATAGCGTTTGGTTAAATCAACGGCTTGTAACATATTATTTAAATTTAATGGTTTTTTACTAATAAAATATATAATCAGCTTACCGTACATCGAAACGCAGGAAGCTGGCAAATGCCCCGACAAAAAACAAGATACAGTAAAAGAACAGCAACAGGATATCTATCCAGTTCTGCCGTACAGTTTGCGATACATCCAGATATTTATAATGATCCAGTACAGGGATCTGAAAATTGTCTGAAAAGCCTGAAGGTATAGAAGTTGATGTGGAGGATCCGTATTGTGAATAGTAAATTTTATGTTCAATTTTATCATATAGAATTTGTTTGATCATCTCCTGATATTGTTTTGCCTGTTCCTGAAAATTATTTGCTTCCGAGTATCCTGTCCCTGAAAATTCTGCCATCAGGTTATTGGTGGAATTAATAATGGATAAACTGGAAATAGCTTTGGCGATTTTGTTTTGCTTGTCGCATCGTATTTTATAATCAATAGTAAGTTTATTGATTTCATCAACTATCCGTTCCTCATATTTCTTACGAATAGGAATCACTTCTTTGTCATATTCTTTGTTTAGATCATTAGAACTGGATATACCTTCCGATTTGGGTTGGAATTGTATACGTAGCTTCTCATACAATTCCCGCTCTTCTTTTATTTGCTCATTTGTAAAATTCTTGTACAATAATGTCTTTTTTGCATCAAAAACACTGGTGGATTCTACCGGTGCAATGGCTTCACTGATGATCGGACTTACTTTGGGAACTACCAATCCGATAATGATCCATATTAACAGTAAGATATTGATGGATAATGTTGAATTTTTAGCAAAAGCTGATATCCACAGGCCAAGATTAAACAAAGCAAACAGGAATAACATGCTGATGCCGATCATGATCAGCACCGACGGGAACAATTGTGCCGAAAAGATGGGGATTAGTCCTGAAAGGTATACCACCAGTAAGGCCAGTAACAAAGAGAGAAGAAACGGGATGGAAAATACGATATAATTTCCCAATAATTTTGAGATCAATACCTGGCGGCGCAATACGGGATTGGAAAATACCAACCGGAAAATTCCACTTTCCTTATCCCCTGAAATGGCGCTGAAGGTAAAGACCAGGGCAAGAATGGATAAAACAAAGACCACGATGAAGGCGAAATCTATTTTACCCAGTAGATCCTGTTTGTTGTCCGGTTTGGCATATTCGATCTTATACTGTCCGTCCCTGGATGTAATTACTTTATTCGGCATTTTTTCATCCAATCCCCGGGAAAAGATACTTAAAGGAGAAGGGGGATGAACTCCTTCGGCAGCAAAAAAAGCATCGGCTCCGTTTTTTGACTGCTGGTCCTTATAGGTCTGAATTTCCTGCTGGTAATCGGATACTCTTTGAGAATAATTCTTTACCGATACATAAAAACTCAATGGAATAATACAGATACACAGCAACAAAACCACCCAAAACCTGAAATCGATGATGGCTGTTTGTATCTCTTTTATAAGTAATGTTTTAAACATATTCTGGATATTTATTTATAATTACCGGACATCATATTTTCTGAAGTTGATATAAGCGATGACCAGAAAAATAACATTGAACCCGACGAGAATCAACCAATAAAAACGTGTAGCGGCAAATTTTGATCTGACCGGCTCTTCCTGATAGTTAAACAGAGGACGGTTACTGAGGTCTAAAAAGGAATCATAACCAAATAAAGGATTTTTTCCTTTTTCTTCGGCGATCCTTTTATCGATAAAATCCCAGATGATCGTACTGTATTCACTGGCTTGTTGTTTGTCATGTTTTGTTTTGTGCAGCCCTGTTCCGGTGATGTCGGTAGCTATATACACAAAGCAGGCATAAGGACTTATGGCGGCTATATTTTTAGCAATGGCTACCTGTTTTTCCGATCTGGTAGTGATATCCGCTCTGATTCTGTCTGCTTTTTCTCCCTGTATCCTGTTCGCATTATTCCATATATCATCTATTTCTTTTTGTATTTGTTGATACACCTTCTTTAGCGCAGGATTTTGTTCCAGATAAATCATGATTTCATCTTCATCCATTTCTTCCATCAATGATATTTCTTCATGGTATTGAAGCAAATATTTTTCCATGGCTTCTTTTTCCAACCTATTTCCTAACTGATCCCTTTCCACCCCTTCGATCCTTTTAATTTCTTTTTCGGCACTGTTGACAGATGGAACTTTATATAATTGTGCGGCAAAATACGGGCTTATATTGGGTATCACCAGTATAAACAGCACCCATATAAATAAAGATACCAGCATGGATATGGTCGAGTTTTTGGTAATGCCGGATATGCATAAACCGATCAGGTAAAAAATAGATATGAACAGCAGCGATGCCAATACAAACAAGGCAAAGCATCCCCAATGATACATGCTCCACTGGATCACCGGAGAGATGGAAATATAAATTGAAATAAGCAGGACAGCAGCGATAAACGGGATGCAGATACAGATGATACCCCCCAGCCATTTGCCCGTTAAAAGTAATATTCGGGGGACCGGATTGGATAAGATAAGCCGTAACGTTCCCTCTTCCGTTTCCCCTGATATGGCATTGTATGAGAATAAGATGGCCAATAAACTCATCAGGATACTGACGATGATAATGATATCAAAGGGAGGGAAAAGCGTATCCAACGGATTATTGTTGTAGTTTTTTATTTCAGTGTTCTGTTCTATACCCAATACAACCGGATGAAACTTAGATGGCGGTATCTGTGGAACGACCATTCCGCTTAATCTGTTCTCATGTGCAAACTCACTGATGGCTATATTCTGCTCATGGATGCGTTGGTAGTAATCAGTTACTTCATCTTTGTAATGGGAGGTAAGTATAATGACACATATCAGAGATACTATAACTACCAGTAGTGAGCCTACGGTAAACCTCAGGTTACGTATATTATCAGATATTTCCTTATATATAATTGTTTTTAGCATGGCGTTGGTTTTATCGTAAATCGTATTTCATGAAGAAAGCATATGCTCCTGTGAAAAGCAATGCTATGAAAAACAATAGAATAGCGTATGATGTGATATTTTGACTCAATACTTCCGTCAACTTTGTCCGTTGGTACGAAAAGACAGGGAAATCACCCGTCAGGTTTCCATCGGAATCGCTGGGGGCGTCTTTTACCGTGTTGTAGTATTCCCACACATGGTTTTTCAGTCTATTCTGATCATCGATACCGGTACCCATGATGTTGCTGGCAACCAATGTGAAGATCCCGGAAGGAGAACATTTTGCGATGGTTTCCGATATCTTTATCTGTTTGTTCTGTTCGATCTGAAAAGCCATGGTCAATTGTTCCCATCCGAAATCCATTTTCCCTTCGCTTTTGTTATTGACTTTATTAAACACGGCTTTTCTCCATGCCATGTTTTGCTGGAACTGAAGCTGTTCAATGGATTTTGTTTTTATGATCTGTTTGCTAAGGCTGTTTCCTAAATTAGGGACAACAAAAACGATCATGGTCCAGAAAAATAATGAAAGGATAAGGGACGTGACCGATCTGGCCGTCAAGCATGAAATAAAAAGGCCTAAAGTAAAAAATATACCCAGGTAAAGGATACTCGTGAGTATAAATGTACCTATTTTACCATAATCGGCCCATGTAAATTGAACCATAGGTAAAAGACTGACAACGGCAATAGAGAACAGGCATACAATCAATATAGGGACAATAAAGCTGGTAAATCCTCCCAACCATTTTGCAAACAATAATGCCGGCCGTTTTACAGGGTTGGATAAGATGAGCTTTAGTGTTCCGTTTTCTTTTTCGCGGGTGATCATATCGTATGCCATCAGTATAGCACATAAGGACAGGACTATTTTTATAATGTATAACAGATCAGGTGTAGTGAACAGTTTAAAAAGCCTGTTTACCGCTTGTTGGCTGCTTCCCATGCTGATACCCAAAAAATCTATTTCGTAGGAACGGCATAAATTCTCGTCCAGGCCTTTTACAAAAACGGATAAGGGGGTAGGAGGAATAATGGCTGTCGCTTCCTTTCCTTCAGGCCGGAGAACCAGGTAATTCTCTACCCGGGAACAATAATCCCTGTACATGGTGAAAATACTTGTTCCAATCACTAATACCGATAACGCCAGTATGATCCCGTAACGGAAATTATAAAGATTGTCAAGTATTTCTTTTTTGAAAAGGAATGGAAAATTCATGATCCGTATTTGTATTAGTAGATGTTCATAATTAGTTCACATATATCATATTTTATGTTCCTCTGCTCAAACAATGGTGTTACACCTGGAGGGCCTGACCTTCCGGAAGCGGGCACCAGTCCTGCAAAGTGAAGGGGCAAGCCGGAAGCTGTCTGAGCCGTAAGGCGAACTTAGCGGAGCGATCTCACCGAAGGTAGTTCTTCCGGCGTC
>JAISOY010000112.1 GCA_031275285.1 Bacteroidales bacterium
GCCACAGGGGAAAAGCGATGTGGTGGAAGCGACCATAGAGATTAACAACGGCGATATAGACCCTGAAAAGGTAATTTTTAAAACGCCCGGGGGTACTGAATTCAAGAGCGAATACCAAATCGGGGTATACACCATTAATCTTATAGGCGGCGAAGCGGGCGACGGACAGGAAATATATGCGGTCTATCCCTCCCCCCTGGGGGGAGCCGGAGGGGGCTTTCTGAACTTCGGTAAGTTGGGCGTGGTTTCCTACAGGGAACAGGCATACAAGGCAATCATTGTTCCGGTAAACGATAC
Source organism: Bacteroidales bacterium (assembly GCA_031275285.1). Lineage (NCBI taxonomy): Bacteria > Pseudomonadati > Bacteroidota > Bacteroidia > Bacteroidales > Bacteroidales bacterium. Next base: position 298 of record JAISOY010000112.1, read on the forward strand.
GGAAACAGACTTGTCCGCCATAAGGCAAACCCTGAAAGAGATATATGGTCCGGTAGGTATTGCCTGGGAAGTAAGCGAAGAAAAAGGATACAGCTATTTCGGGGAGAACAAATTCTTTGAAAAGAACAGCGGGTTACTGAGCAGTTATACGGAAGAAATGCGGAAAATGAATGCAGATTTCGCCGGTAACTACAAAAACGGGAACATTGATGCCACGGCCAATTATGTATTTGTACTGAAATACAGCGGCAGCACGATGGAACGCGATGCTGCGGGTTTTATGCCGCGTGGCGGACAGTTCGGATACATCTTTACAAAGGATTTTCAGAGCGACAAGGAAATACTCAATACCATTGCCCATGAACTGGGGCACGGACGGTTACTGCTGAAACATACCTTTGATAAGGATTATGGTATTACGCAGGGCGTTACCGACAACCTGATGGATTATTCCGGCAAAACCCACCTGGCCAAATGGCAATGGGACCTGCTGAGCGACCCGGGAATAGCGCAGGGTGTATTTGACCGGGATCAGGACGGGATGAAAGCCGGGGAATTTGCCATTGAGTCAAAGAATATTCCCGCAAAAGATGGTATATACCTTACACCTGCAGGAAAACCAATATGGCTGAGCGAATTGGCAAACATCGAAATCATCCGCCCGGTAGCTGAAAATGAAGATGTTTTAAGTACTGTGGTAAATGTGGATTATCTTAAAGAAGCGGTCTACGGATTTGTCCGGAATGAAAACGGAAAGGAAGAGCGCTACTTCAGTCATATAAAAGGAAATAAATTTGTTGGCTACTACAAAACTAGCAATACAGGAAACTATATTTATTATACTGAGCCGAATGAGCAAGGTAAACCGGATAACATGGCATCCTATTTTAAAGAAGGAGGAAATGTACAAACAAGAACATATTCATTACACCGGATCAATAATGGAAATATAACTACTGAAGAAGTAAGCAAATGGTGGTATTATCAGGACGATTGGACAAATTACAAAGGGGATGGCGAATTAGTCAAAAATATAGACTGTGGTTGCAAAACAATAGCAAAAGAGTATGAAAACTCCCCACTGAAACAACATGGATTAGGTGCGGTAATAGATAAGGATCCATGTGTGCTCAATACATTATATGGGTTCAATAATGGGGTGATGGTGATGCGATCGGAATGGATGAAAGACTTTGAAAAGGCCTTCGGTTTCCTGACCAATATTATTGTCGCTCCTGCTGTTGCTGAAATAGTAGTTGCCCCGATGCTGGAATCTTTGATTTCCCTGGTTATTGAACAAGGAAGTACATTGGCGAAATACCTGGTGAAAGACGAAGCAAAGGATGCGCTTGTAGGAACATTTATGGATATTTGTTTACAGGCTTCTATTTTCATGATTTTCGAAGACTTGTCTGCTGCTGAAGCGCTTAAAAAGGTCGATTTTGTCCAGGCTTTGGCAACAGGAGTGGAATCTGCAGCCAATAATTTCGGTTTATCGGCATTTGTCGTACCTATCTATGGAGTGCTCGTGGAAGACGGTAAATTTAATACCGACAGGCCATTGGATGAAATGTTTTCGGATTATGCCATCCAGTCTTCAATTACGATCATTGTCCAGGGGCTTGTTGAGAATAAAACCAATTTCTCTATTCTGGCCCGTAATGCTTTCAACAGACTGAAAATTATTTACAAAAGCAATCCTCAGAAATTCCGCGGAAGACTTTTGGAAATATTGGAGTCGTTACGGGATAAATTCGGGGTATCACACTATAATGCACCTGAACGGGCTGATGATCTTGTCAGGTATTTGGATGACGCTGCTACCGGGTCGCTTCAAAAGATTAAAAATTATACGGATAATCTCAGGAGCAGGCAATTTAACCGGTTAGCCGAAGCCATAGAAAAAATACCTGATGAGATCACACAAGTTCGTTTTATTGATGAATTGAACAGTGTAAGCTCCGGCAGGGTAGATGACCTGCTCCGGAAGATGAACCAAAATATTGATATGGTGGATGCTTGGAAGTATATCGGTCGTTCCGAAATGCGCCTTGATCCGGATATCCTCGAATCAACCGCGCGTATGATTAAGTCCCATCCAGATTTTACCGCGACACATAGTGAAATGATCAATCATATTTATCAATCCTTAGGCGAAGCACGTGCTGTTTGTAAAACATGCCCAGGTTCATTGGGACAAACACCCGACCTGCAGGTGGGTAATATGGAAGATATTATTGACAACCTGAACGATGCTATTTCAAAATACGCCGACTTACCGGGTTTTGCAGTTCCTGCAACGGGTTCGACCGAGACTTTCCTGAAAGAAATGGCGGAAAGCGGGAAAAAAGCCAAGGGAGGATCGTTTACATTGGATCTGCTAAAAAACAGGTTTAACGAATTATCCGAAAACGGACGGTATACACTGATCCGGTTTGAGGGAACGATTCCCGATATTGAAACCGGGCATAAATTGGATTTATATTTCGAAACACTAATGGGAGAAAGTAAATCGGTAGAAATTAAGAACTGGTCTACTGCCCGTATGGTTGGAGAAGAACAATTTTTGGCCTATATTAAAAGTGGAAAGCAATTTGAATATTATTTTAATGGTACAACAACGGAAATGAAAACAGTGTTTCAAAACCATTTCAGAAATAAGGTGTATGAGTGGTTAAATCCTTTAAATCCGGAAATAAATAATTTCAAAAAAATATTTGATGTAAATAATTTGGCAGAATTTGAACTCCTTGCGGAGAACCTAAATAGTAAAATGTATAATTTCATAAAATAAAAACTCAAAAATATGTTCTTTTTAAAAGAAAAATATAAAAATGGTAATGCATATTTATCGGATGCCATATATATGAGAGCGTCAAAGAATTATTTATGCAAAAAGAATAAAAAATTTGAAACCGAATGGGAAATAGTTAATAATAATATTTTTGATATTAAGTCTATTTCTGACAACATTCTAGTAGGAAGTTTCTCAGAATTAGCTTATATAAAGGAACGACGGTATTATAAGAATCAGATGTATCTTATGCATAAGAATACTGGAGAAATATTCGGGAACGAAATACCATTTGAATTTCTTTATGGAGAGAATAATACAATATATTGTTTGGAAAGAACCGAAAACTGTATGATTTTTACTAAGGGTCAATTGATGGATAATAAATACATTATTGAACAGAAGACCAATCTCCCTTTCATGGGATTTTGGGAATTAATAGGGGATAATTTTTTTTATATTCCTTTTGATATCATGGTGCAAAACCAAATAATAGCAATTGATATTCACACAGGTGAAGAAAACTGGCATTTTCATACGTCAAAACTTGGAAAAGGAGATCAGCCCGTTAAAATAATTTATGGTGTATATCAAGAAATACTGGTAGTAAATATAGGAAAATGGCATATTGTAGGGATTAATACCCAAACCGGTAAAATCGAATGGAATATAGATTTAGGTTATTTGGGATTAGTCCCTAATTCGACAAATGATATTTTGTATAGTTTGATTAGCAGTAGGTATACAGGGGGGCATTTTTTAGAGATAAATCCATGTACAGGAGAAATGGTTAAATATGGAATAGAAAAGAGCAAGGTACTTCTTGCCTCCCAAAGAAAAGATTTTATTTTGGTAGGAACACATATCATCACTACTGATGATCGTGATGGAAAAATTGGAGCATTCAACATATTAACCCATGAATTTGATTGGATATGGGAAGAAGAAGGAACATCTTTTTATGGGCAGATGAAATACTTTGATCCCTATCTATTTGTACAAAACAAGGACAATACATTATATGTGTTTGAAAAAGAGAAAAACAATTAAGCAGAAAAGGGACCTTTATTAAACCATAAATGATTACCGTTTCGGAATGCTGTGTAAATAATTATGTAACAAATAAAAGGATAAAAACATATTAAAAATAATCAACCAATCCAAATTACATTAAAAACAATAAAAAATGAAAAAATCTTTATCTTTAATCGTGTTTCTATTATGGGCGGTTTCATTATGTGCACAAATGCCCACATCCCGTGCTTTTTCCGTGCCTTCCATACAGGCTCCGCAAAAACCGGAATACGCCAATTATAAAACTTATGATCTTTATGTTTATGCAGAACAAGAAAACTTAGGTGAAATTTTCGATGGACGATATCCGGTATCTTTATACAGGATGAATCAGGATACCATCAATGGAGACCTGAAGATACTGGTCAGGTTAACATCCGTAACAGCTAACCGGACTTTTATGTCGAACGATACGGCCGTTGTGGATGTTTCATTTTCTGTTACACCTGTAGTCTATGATAAAGATGGAAAACAAATCTACCATGAAGCGATTCAATGTAATAATATAAAAGGCAAAAAAGCAGGCGTTAAAAAAGATGCGCTGAATACATCGAAGAATGAGTTGTTGCAGGACGCTCTCATCAATGCTTTACCCATATTATTGTCCGAATTCAAGAAACAATACCTCAATAACGAAGCCTATAAAAGGAGTTATTTGGTCGAGATAGCCAGGGGAAAGAATAATGAAGCCATAACCAGCCTGAACGATAGCATTACTGTTATTATTGCATCTGCTTCGGACATGAATTCGTTTGAGCAGACTATAAAAAGACAGGCAGACTTCTGGAATCATTATGCAACAGAATATACAGGACAGGAGCAGGCGATTATAAATAGTGTTGCTTTGTTTAACCTCATGCAAATGAATATTTTTCTTGGTAATGCAGATGCAGCCAGATCCTACGGAGAAAAAGCGACAGCATCAGAACTGCACAAATATTATAAAGGACAGATTCCTAAGATGCTGGAGAATCTTAAAAAAGTGCCGGAACCGGTCTCACATATCGTGTATACCCATGAGGACAACTATCGTTCCCAGGTTTCTATGGATCAACTTTTACGTGCTGAAAAATATTTCCCATTTTCAGGAAAAATAGCGATGAAAGACGGGTCTTCAGTTGAAGGACAGGGGTTGATCGAGAGGAAAAACATGAATGTAAGCGGCTCCTCCGGAATCGCAAGCCTGGATAAGGCGGATTATAAGGTAGAAATATTGTCGGATGGTAAGACCATCCAGTGTAAAATGTCTGATATCCTTAGCATAGAAGATGCTGAAAACAAATATTTATTGAAGTCGGGTAATCTTATCCGTACGGTTTATCGGAGTGAAAAAATTGAAGTATACCATCCTGTTTTTCCGAAAGAAACCAGTGTATGTTATTTTCTGAAACAAGGTCAGTCAGAACCTGAACACACCCCCCTAATAGGGGCCAGCAACTGGTTAAAGAAGTATTTCTCTGATTGCCCTGAGCTGGTTAAGAAAATAGATAAGAAAGAGTTGAAAGAACCGCTTGCAATGGGTAGCTATTATGGAGACGCTTGTCAATAAAATGGAAAATATCCTGAATAGTGCATCAACAACATACACTATCCAGGATATTTATCATATTTGAAATTG
>JAISOY010000113.1 GCA_031275285.1 Bacteroidales bacterium
CTGAAGCAATGGTAAAGATAGGGGCTATTAAATTATTATTGAATAAAATTTAAACAGCTTCTTAGAAAGCATTTGTCCGTAATCTGCGAATTCCCACATTTCGTACCGGAAGTATACTACATCAAATTGACCTGCAGGTTCAGTATTTTCCAGAGTTCTGTGTATGATATGCTACAAAAGCATGAGACGCGTTGAATTATTCCTCACCTCCCGGATAACATTATCTTTTTGTCTGACAGAGGAAAGGATAATGTCGAACAGATTATTTGAAAAATAAGCTGCATCCGGTATAAAAATTCATGTATATTTGTAGAATATAGGATACGGTACGGCAATTTTTGCGAAAGCAAACTTTCTACAATTGCGCTCACCTTTCACTATATTTGTATAATATAGGATGCGCCCTGGACAAAATTTCAAGCAAGTTTGATTTTGCCTCTCGGCTTTCACTATATTTGTTTTTGCAACAGAAAATAAAAATTAATATAAACAACATAATATGGATTATCAGAAAATGATGGCTGATGCGATAGAAGCACAAAAGAAAGCCATGGAAGATGCTTTGCAGCGGGCGTTGGACCAACAGAAAAAGATGAACGAAGAAATGGGATTCGAAACCACTGAGGAGGATCGTCAGGAACTGATAGACGAATACCGTCAACAGGGAGAAGCCCAGATCGCAATGATGCAGCAACAAATGCAGATGCAGGCTGCAATGATGGAAAATATCCAGGGAAACCCGATGCAGGCATATTCCGATGTATTACAGAATATCCAGGACAACATCGAGGAAGATGAGGATGAAGACGAGGAAATGACTGATGAGGAATACCTGGCATTTGTCCAGGCAAATACGCCTTCTGCCGAATATGCAAAATATCTGCCTATCGGGGCTTTGCTGATAGGTACACATGGTGAGCCTTACGGAACATTAAAGCTGATCCAGGACGGGGTTTATACATCGGAAGTATTGGAAAACGGCTGGGGTATCGATGACCGCGAAGATGCCCTGGACATGATGGAATCCTTACTAAAAGGAAGGCATGCTGTCAAGTTTGAAAAAGAACTCAAATATGCCCAGAAAGGGAATTTTGAAAAAATGGACGAAGAGAATGTCGAAGATTACCAAACCAGTGTCAATGGGATCACTGAGGTACTGGAATTACCCATGGAACTGGTGGACAAATGCACTACGCTCTATGCATGGGACCTGGAACGCATCGGATACCTTGCCCGTTTGTTTGTCAATGTCGGGTACATTTCAGAAGAAGAAGCCTGGGAATGGATGAAAAAAGCAGGTGCAGAAATAAAAAAGAATTTCAACACCTGGGAAGAATATTTTGTTTCCCTTTTGTTGGGAAGGGGATTTGCAATGGGAGTACATCAGGAACCTTATGCCGTAGCCTATGATTTACTGGTGGACAATAAGGATTTCCTAGACACACATCCAATCTCAAAATTGGCTTGATATCAAGATATTTGGGTGCATTTCAAATTAACCAAGCGGTGTTTTGATTACATCCTGTACACTTCACAAAAAAAGGCATCGAAGAAACGATGCCTTTTTGCTTACTTCCCATGAAATTACTGCTTCGGTTAAATCATCATCAATCCCAATAATGTCCATGAGAAGTTTGGATACTTACCTTGTAATAAAAGCTATAGCCGAACCATTGACTACTTTGGTTTTAAGTATAATTTTTTTCTTTCCGGCCGAATCATAACAATAGATCCAGTCGCCCATGCTTTGTGAAACGTAGATATCGCCATTGGTCGGATCCATACAGATATTATACCCCAACATTATACTTGTCCCGTCGGATATAAAATCACCGACCTCATCCGTTTTTAAATTTACTTTGCTGAAATAGGTACCATAAGTGGTCCAGTCAGTTTCTACAACATACACGTACTCCTGCCCGATCACCAGTTTTGAAGCCCTGATATCGAATGTCTTGATATTTTCTATATCCGATACATTGAACCGATGCAGTTTTGAAACATCACCATTGGCCCATGAATAATCGGCAGTTGTAAAATAAATATCTCCTTTGGGAGTGGCTTCTATCATGGATGGGTTTTCCGGAACCTTGATGGTGCCTGTTTCTGTAAAACCGGACAGGTCAATGACAGAAATGGTATTTCCGGGACCTTGTCCGGAATTGCAGACATACAGTTTTCCTCCGTATGTACAAATTCCTTCAGGATAGCTACCGCTAAGCGGAACTCTTCCGTTAATTTCCAGGGTAGTAGTATCGATACGGGCCACCGATCCGGAATACATCGTAACATAAACTTTCCCGTCAGCCAGGGCTATGCGGCGCGGCATATCCGGATTACCATCGGCATCGGTTGCCAAGATCCGTTTAACGGACAGTCCGGTTTTAGGATCGATCACTTCGATGTGTCCGCCTGCACTCATAGCAGGACCACTCACCACACAATACATTTTAGATCCGTATAGCTTCAGATCGTTTCCGGTATCTCCCAAAGGAGTTGTATTTTGACCGGAAAAGTATTTGGTCGAGAGCATTTGGGTCCGTATATCATAATAAGACAGATCACTGTTGCCCTGTCCCATGCCACCTTCACTCAGGATGTATAATGCTATGCTCTCTTTTTTCTGTATAGTAATCACACTTCCGTCGCTCATGTGAAAAAATACCTGCCCGTTCAGTTCTTCCACGGATACAATGGCCGCACTGTTACCCGCATCGACACAGCTTCCGTCGGAAAACCAGATCCGGGTACCATCTCCGGTGGTTTCTATCGAACTTACCGTTAGCTTCTGTTCCATGGCATTCAGCAATGTCTTGTACTGGTTCAATTCCTCTTCCTGACGTTCCTGCTCGGTCCGGAGATCATCGTATTTTTTGTTCAGATCGTCGATATCGTCTTTATAACAGGCATTCAATAAGAAAACAACGGATAAAAATAATACTGCTCTTTTCATTGGAATAAGCCGGAATGCCGGAATGTTCATAAAGACAGGAAATAGGGCCGGATAGTTTTTCCTGGTATGCTTTTCATCTCCTTTTGCTCTCTCTTTTTTCAATTTATTTTTCATTTGATTAAAATTTATGTTTATGGTTTATGGCATTTTATCCATCATGAGAAAAGTTTAGATGATCCGGGAATTCGGACGAAATACCAAAACGGCATAACATACAAGAGCAGGGAGAAGCCGGGAAAAGAAAAAATAAAGTCAACCCTCCATGTTCAAGCCTTATTCCACGAAAGCTCAAAACAAATTTAATTCCGGCAGGTCTTCTGACTTACCCCATCCTCAGGCTCCCTTCCCATTTCCTTTGAAACAGTGGATTTGAGTTTTGCCTGAAGATTCTGAGGGGGCTTACAGCAGCGGGTCTGTTCAGGATTTACACCTGATTCCCTTTTCACGAACAGTTCCGGATGGAATCTGCCCGAACCAGAATCAAGGCAAAAGTAATGATCTTTTTTGAAAAAGAAAAAAATGATCATTTGTGGCATTTTTTTTGCTTATAACCAACAAATTATCATTCTAATATTTTTCAATGCCCTAATTTGATTATCCGACATTAATCATATGTATTGAAAAACACACAGAAAGTTCAGAAAAAAACAAACCTTTTTTAAAAGTTATCGTATATAATCTTAAATCACAGGAACACACAGTCATTTTTACTATGACTGACAATATACTAAGTTAAAGAAAATTTATTTTTATAAAATCCTAATAACAAGGAACACAGTTAATTAATTATTTAAATTAAAATTAAATCAAAATGAAAAAAGTTAATTTTTTATTTGTAGCATCATTATTTGCTATTTGTAGTGTATTTGTAGGTTGTAGCGACGATGACGACACCGATCCCCCAACAATCACCTACGACAACGTCCAGAATAATTCGGTTACATTACCGGCAGGTGTCACCAGCTATATTGTGAATGCCACCATTAAATCGGACGAAAATCTAAAATCAGTGAAAGTAATGAGAAAGATTGGATCGGAATCCACACAGGTTGGTAGTACCATTACATCTTTTCCTGATAAAAAATTATATAATTTAAGGCAGGAAATTACAGGTATCACTTCGGATATTATTATATCGGTAATAGCTGATAACGGTAAGGAAAGACAATCGGACCTGAATATTAAATTTACTTCGAATCCTGATCCGGAACCAACCACCCAGATCGATACGTATACTGCCAGGCAAATAAAATGTGCTATAGCAGGAGGCGAGTCAGCTTCATGTGCAGCAAGTGCGGATGGTACCACCTTTACGATACTCAGCGCCAACACAACCACATCATTACAGCAAAAATGTGATTTCATTTATTTTGAAACCGGTGCAGGATCGGCAAATATTTATTCTCCAAACTCTTTACCTGCAGAGTTTTTTCCTCAGGTAAGCGCCTGGACGACTAAAAATGCCACCACCTTCTCGGTATTGAGTGGTGTTAATTATGATGACGTAACTGCAGCAAACATCATTGAAACTGCCGGTACTCCTGCAGGAACAATTGCTGAAGGCTTGTCTGAAGGCAGTGTGGTAGCTTTCAAAACAGCCGGTGGTAAAGTAGGTGTTTTTGAAGTAATGGCTTACACGGCAGGTTCAGATGCCAACGGATCTGTCACCATTAATTTGAAAGTTGTAAAATAACCTCTCTCAGTACTAAACGAAAAAGCCATCCGGTTTCGGATGGCTTTTTTATTGGATAACTGTTTCAAATATCGTTATTTAAGATTTTCCCGGGATTTATTACTCTTTTCGATAATTAGTAAAGAATCATACAACAAAAAAAAATTTATGTTGTTTATTATGATAAATAGCACACTTTTTGTAATGTTTATGCAGCATCATTCAATGTCAACTTTTTATTTCGTGATAATCGATCAGTTAAATCATTCATGTGAAAGTTTTTTTGATAAAAGCCTATAAAAAGCAAACTTTTTTTTAAAAATACAGTATACTTTACCTGAAGCTAAAGAAACATCAATTAATTTATTATAAATTCTGTACTAATTTAAATTAAATCAAAATGAAGAGAGTAAATTTTTTAATCGCAGCGGCATTGTTTGCTGTAAGTAGTGTATTTGTGGGGTGTTCGGATGATGATGATATCACTCCTCCGTCAATAAAATTTGACAATGTTACCAATAATACGTATACATTGCCAGAAGGTGTTTCCAGTTATACTGTCAATGCAACCATCACTTCGGAAGAAAATCTGAAAACAGTAAAAATCCTGCAAAAAACCGGATCGGAATCTATTCAGGTAGGACAAACCATTACCAGCTTTACTGATAAAAAGAATTATAACCTAAAACAGGAAATTACCGGTATCACTCAGGATATCTCTATCATTGTTGTTGCCAATAACGGCAGTGAAAGACAATCCGAACTGAAAATCGTATTCACTTCTGCTCCGGATCCGGAACCAACAACCAAAATCAGTACTTTTACCAATAGGAAAATGTATTGTTCTGTTAAAGACGGAAGTTTTGAAACAACTGCAGCCAGTGTTGACGGGACATTGATTATCCCTAAAACTGCAACAGCTGAACAAATAGCAAAATGCGATTTTGTTTATTTTTATACCAATAAAGCCACTATGTATTCTCCTCAAAGTGCTCCTACCAGTCTTGAAGAAATAGCAGGATGGACAACAAAGAATGACACCAGATTTGCAGTTCTGAGCAATGTCGATTTTGCAGAAATCACTGCAGGAAATATCATAGAAAAAGCTGGTAACCCAACAGCAACAACTGCTGATTTTATAAAAGACAGTGTTGTAGCTTTTAAAACTTCGAAAGGCAAAGTAGGTGTATTTAAAGTAACAGATCTCCAAGCAGGTTACGACGGTACTGATTATTGCATCATTGATATTAAAGTTGTAGAATAATCTTAACTGCAACTGATTCTAAATAAAACATTACTGTTTTATAATGATATAAAAACAAAGAGTTTGAAGGTAATCTTCAAACTCTTTGTTTTTATATCATTACTTGAATTTCGGCGGAAAATTATACGGCATCCATACCGGATATTTCTCCACTTCTGATGCAACGGATTCCGAAACCGGAATTCCCCAGGTAGTAAAGAAGGACATCATATTGTAGCCTGTAGCATCGGAAAAATAAGTCACCAGGTCATCGATCTTTTTCTGGTTGGCCTGTTCCCTGGCTGCTTTTCTTTCCTCATCCGTCATATTATTGTTCCTTCCTCCCCTACGTTCTGGATTCATATCCATCCGGTGTTCTTCATTGAACCGGCGGAAAACCTTTTTAAATGCGTCCCAGCCAAAATCAGTCTGTATCTGGCGGAAGGTGATGAGTCCCAGAAAAGGACTGGCCTGCCAGTCTTCAAATTTAGTTCCTTCCTTAAAATACCGGTCCATCATCTTACGGGTTTCTGTCATCGATATTCCCGAATGCGCTCCGTCCCTGCCTCTAAGCACCTGGTCAAAGATGTAAATGGAAAAGAAGTTCACGCTCACTTCGGTGGTACCGCTGAATACCCAGTCGGTGACATTTTGCATGTTGTGTCCTATTTCGTGGAAGAATCCCCAGTTGGCCCCGCCGTTACTCGGCTGCATTAACTTATCGGGGTCAGCGATCACATCTTCACTGACCATTCTTTTTTCCGGGCAATGATGGGCCATAATGGGATATCCGCTGTGCATGAATCCCCCGCCGATATGTACATCGGAAACGATCCGCTGTTTACGGAAAAATGGCGTGGGGATCTGTGCCAGGTCATAACAGGCACCCACAATAATGTCCCATGTTGCCGCCTTATCCTCAGGGTCAGTAATTTGCTTCAGGGATTCCGTAGATATCGTAATAATGATCCCGTTTCCCTCGAATTCACCCCAGGGAGCAGCTGCATTTTTTATCATTTCCGCCCATTCTTCATTGGTCGTTTTCCCGAGGATAAAATGTGGTGCAGCCACAGCATTTTCAATATCGATATTACCCGAAAAACTGTCAGCCGCAGGACTGCAGGTGATATAGATCAATCCTCCGAAAGCGCTGGCAATGGTATTTTTCTTATCGGTCAACCCTCTTGAATTCACGATCATCGGCATCCGTCGCCAATCCTCTTTGGCAGCCACCCAGGTATTGAGGTTATCGCTGTGACATCCTATCTGTACGGAAATTTTACCTTTAAGTTCATCAGGAACAGTAACGGTAATGATCTCTCCCGGTGCGGCATACAGCCCGGTGGAATACATAGTATGGTTCCTTGCTCCCGAATATCCTAATTTACTGACAATACTCCTGAGATGTTCCGGAACAGGCTCGTGTTCAAGAGCAATCATCTTCTTTATTCTCGGAGCAGAAGCCGGAACGCTCCCCGGGAAAAATACGGATGAAGGATGTGCCTTCACCTTTTTAGCCGGAAGTCCGGCAAGTTCCACGCATTTTTCATAAATCGCTTTTCGCTCATCTACCCTGTCTTTGGAAAAAGGCCTTTTTGCCGAGATAACAACAGTATCGGCCAAAGTTATTTTTTCCTTTGCCGATGCGGCACCTATCAATGAAACAAACGCCAATAACGCAATCCATCTTTTCATCATATCCTTAAATTTTTAATACTTAGCTCTTCTCCTATAGAAAAGCCGAATATATGGCTTTTGAAAATAACATACAATGATGAATGGACAGGTGCGTTTCTTTTTCACTGCTTGCAAGGTTTTTCAAAAATATTTTCCAGTTAGATACTTGTTGATTGTATCATTACGCTATTTTAGGTACATTTGCGCCGGAAATTATCTCAACCGGTACCGATGAGCCGAGTAAAAAAAATAAGTAAGATAGTTATTTTAACGGTTTTAACCGTAGTGGTTTTATTTTACCTATTGCCGAATGTGACCTACATTGAACAATCATTGGAAATCAACACTACTCCCGATAAGATCTTCGAATTGGTCAACAGTCCTGAAAAATGGACGGAATGGTATACCCCTCTGCGAAAAGACCATGAAGTACGGCTTCATTTTTCAGGTCCATTAAACGGCAAGGGAGCCAAGCTGGATTGGACAAGCAGCTACAGGAAAATGAAAGGCGGATCCATTTATATCAGGAATGCAAAAAACAACAGGAATGTGGCGGCTGTTGTTGATGTAAACGACCGGCATTCATCCATTATGACTTTCAAGATAAAACCAGTCAACAGGACCTCTTCGCTGCTGACCATCACTTCCCGGCTCAGTTTTCCCCAGGATAGCCTGCTGCATTATCTCCGGATGGTGTTTGACCGTTCTGAAGAACTACGGATCATTGATTATATCGAAAACATAGGAGAAGCTGCCATAAAAAAAGCAGATGGTATTCCGGTACACGTTCAGCGCGCAGATTCCTTCCAATATATAAGCATTACAAACCGTTGTAAATGGGAAGACCTGGCCCAGAACAAAAAAGACCTGTACCAAAAATTGCTGGCTTTTGTCGCTGTTTCAGGAATGAAAATCACAGATCGCCCTATTTCTGTATACCATAGGATAGAAGATGACCATATTATCTACGAAATGGGTATTCCTGTTGAAGGTTATGCGGAAAATTCATCCGGAGATATCTTGTGCAAGACCATGGAAGCTACAAATTGTGTCACGGCAGATCATTACGGATCTTATGACACCCTGGGGGATGCGCACAATGCGATCATGGTATGGCTGAGCAGGTTCGGAAAAGAGACAAGCGGGAATCCCTGGGAAATATATGTGACGGATCCTTTGGCCGAACCGGACTCTAATAAATGGCTGACCCGTATTTTTTATCCGATCAATTAGTCCATTACAATATTTCAGGAAGACAGATCTGAAAGTCCGGATGTTTTCATGTTGGAACAATGAAAAATATCACCCCACCTTCACTATTTCGCTGGCTATTCCGTGATGTAACATTCAGGATGCCTGTACAGGAAAAGATCATGTACCTT
>JAISOY010000114.1 GCA_031275285.1 Bacteroidales bacterium
GCCACAGGGGAAAAGCGATGTGGTGGAAGCGACCATAGAGATTAACAACGGCGATATAGACCCTGAAAAGGTAATTTTTAAAACGCCCGGGGGTACTGAATTCAAGAGCGAATACCAAAACGGGGTATACACCATTAATCTTATAGGCGGCGAAGCGGGCGACGGACAGGAAATATATGCGGTCTATCCCTCCCCTCAGGGGGGAGCTGGAGGGGGCTTTCTGAACTTTGGTAAATTATCGGTAGTATCCTACAGGGAACAAACCTATAAAGTGACTATTGTACCTGTGAATGAAACGGATGTAGATATCTCCGCCATACGGCAAACCCTGAAAGACATCTACGGTCCGGTAGGTATTGCCTGGGAGGTAAGCGAAGAAAAAGGATACAGCTATTTCGGGGAGAACAAATTCTTTGAAAAGAACAGTGGGTTACTGAGCAGTTATACGGAGGAGATGCGGAAAATGAACGCCGATTTCGCCGACAACTACAAAAACGGGCAGATCGATGCCACGGCCAATTATGTATTTGTGCTGAAATACAGCGGCAGCACGATGGAACGCGATGCTGCGGGTTTTATGCCGCGCGGCGGACAGTTCGGATACATCTTTACAAAGGATTTTCAGAGCGACAAGGAAATACTCAATACCATTGCCCATGAACTGGGGCACGGGCGGTTACTGCTGAAACATACCTTTGATAAGGATTACGGTATTACACGGGGCGTTACCGACAACCTGATGGATTATTCCGGCAAAACCCACCTGGCCAAATGGCAATGGGACCTGTTGAGCGACCCGGGAATAGCGCAGGGTGTATTTGACCGCGATCAGGATGGGATGAAAGCTGCAAATAAAGAAGAATTTGATTATGCAAAACTTTTAGCCATGATGCGAAGCACAGGTACTCAAAGCTTCGCCTTTTTAGTTAATTGTGAAATTATTGTTGAGGGTTATAAATTCGGTAATTATAATGTAATAATTGGCTCTATAGATCATCAAACCGGAGGTATAAATATTATAAGTAAAACTTCAGAAAATAATCCTATAATAAATGAGATATATTCAGGTCAGGATCCCACTCTAATTTCAGATATCCAAGAAAAAGACTTAATAAACATCCGCAATTCGTTAGGTTCTAAAAAACAACTATTGCTTATCCAAAATAACAATAATATTAGTTCATGTGATCTTACCCAGGATTACACCGCTTACTGTTCAGAAGAGGACTTATTTAATTCTTCTGAACTTCTGGCAAAACTATCAAATGATATTTCGAATTGTATCACCGACCGATATTACGAAACCAAAATTTTGGTCGATAATATTGGTATCAGTATCGATGAAGTGGTTAGTGCTATTTCGGAAAATTTGAATATACCTTATTTTTCAGATATAAAAATACAGGTTAATATAAGTAATAGTCTTGGACAGGAGGCAACAGTCAGCACTCCCGGACTTTCAGGCGCCGATCTTGCTGATATAAACCTTTCTTACCATATTGACCATGCTAATAAAGAAGTACATATATCAGAAATAATTTCCGACCGTTTCTTCCAGGGTTCAAAATTAGCGCCTGCGCTTCATCAAAAAGCAGGAGAATTAGATATTGACTTGGAATTATTAAGGACAAGTTCATTGGCAGCAATGAATGAACTTAAGGGGGAAAAGGTCGATTTTGCGAAAAGATTAAAGGCATTAGCAAGTACCCTAATAGGTACCCATGTTTCTACCGTTCAAATTGCTGGAAAAATCGGTAAAAATATCTGGGAAGAAAGTGTCATTCCTCAAGGTATGTGGTACAGTCGTGCCGAAGGTCGGGCACATTACGAAAATAAATTTGATATTCCTTCAATACCGGCAGGCGTAACCGATGGACTTATCGGTGAAATATTAGCCGTCCCGATACTTATAAAAACGACAGGAGAAATTGCTTTTAATGAAGAAAAGCGGCAAGCCTTCACACAAATATTTACGGCAAATGGATTTCAGCAATTAATCACCGGCATAAAGGATGATTTTGTAGCATCCATGAACGATGAAGAGAAGCGGCCTTATACCATCAGTAAAGGAACTGTAGAAATCGCTTCTATTTTTATAGGAACCGGCTGGGCGAAAAGTGCCGGAAAAGTCGGAAATGATTTAGCCAATGAGATGGTAGACATATTAAAAAGAATACCCGGAGGTGAAAAAGTTGCAGAAGCTATTCCGACAAGCAAACTGAAAGAATTTGCTGAAAAACTACAAAAATTATCAGAAAAACAGGATTTTAAAAAAATTGCCGATCAGTTAGCTGAATTTACGCCCACGACAAGAATGAGATTTGTGGATGACCTGTTAGCCGATGCGGATTTTTACAAATTAATACTTGACAAACCGGATGTGATGCAACTTTTCCAGTTCCATAAAGTTGCAAATACGTTATCTCTGGATGAATTCAATGATCTCAGGGCTATTTATCTGAAATATCTTGACGATCCCAAGATGATAGAAAAATGGAGTAATTACAGTCAGGAAACCAGAAATTTGCTGGACAGGTTTAATACTGCTCTTCGTTGGGAAGCTGACTATCTTCAAACTCTAACAAGTAAATATGAAGCTTTTGCCAGTCAGGTTTCTGTAACAGTACGCTTCAAACCCAGCGCCGATGAAATAGCCCGGCTTGAAAATCTTGTACCAAGTTTGAAAAGGGTAGATGGAATGGATGGCTGGTATCAACTGGAATCGGTTGCTGATGGTTTTGGAAGAAAAGATGGAATATATACTTTTATTGAGGTAAAAGCTACCGGCAATGCAAGTAATAAGATTGAATCGATGCTATCCGAACAACAAAAAATGCTAAAGGAAATATTAGAAGGTCGTGAGGGACAGCTTATTCCTCATGGGTCTAAAGCTAATTTTGTCCTTGATTCCGAAGATATTGGAACGAATATTATAGAAAAATCTGGAAAAATATTAAATATGCACAAACTATCCATGACAGATGGATCATTAATACCTTAAAATAATGGAAAATAAGTTTTACGACAGTTTCATGATGTATGCAACCAACATAATGAGTGAATTTGGTTTTAATTTCAAAAAAAAGGATATGACATTCTACCAGATTAGTGAAAAATATGTGTTTAACGTGATATTCGCTAATACAAAAAAAGAAAGTATTTCTTTTAGATACCTTATTAATAATGAAAATTTTGAAAAATTATTTAAGGATATAACCGGGTTTACAGTTGGGTACGGTTTAATTGACTTGATCACATCCATGGCGTTTCTGGATTGGCCTGATAGTGATTATGTAGGTACAATATACTTTAAGGATGCCGTACCCTGGCATACTCGTGCCATAACCTTAGAGCAGGCTGAATATGAGCTTGAACGCCTTGTAACAGGACACATGCTGCCATGGTTTGATAAATATAAAAATCTGGTAAATATCCGTGATATCTTCAGAAATACATTTGAGAAATATGATACAAAAAGAAATGTAAACTTTTCTCCGGCAGCAGGTACAAATCCAGGTGGAGCATTTATAATGTTTTATGAAGATGTTATCCTTTCGAGACTAATAGGTGACGATTTACGGCCTGCTCAAGTAATATATGATGAATATTATCGGGAAGCTTACTATAAATACTGGAGTAAAAATGATGATTCGGGAGTTTCCCTTATGGAACAGGAAAGAGTAAAAAATCATTTTGAAATATTGCCTTCTATCATAGAAAAAATTGAAGCGATAACTAATGCGCAATGGGCAGAATATAGAATATTGACTGGAATAGGAGTTGAACATGACGGATAGATCATTAATACCTTAAAATAATGGAAAAGGTATGTCCTGCCCGAACGTCAAGCCTCCAAACCAACTGCAATATTATAATTTGTTAGGAATTATTTCTTTTTAGGAGTTAAATCCAATATTTCCACTTTTCTAAAATCAACAGGATGACTTTCGGATTGCAGTGAAATATATCCTTCAGATAAAGGTCCATCCGGAATATCCGGTTTAGGACTTACATTTCCGCCTCCAACTGTTAATCTGGTATAAGTCAGAATGGTATCACCTTCCATTACATGATGCACAATACTATCCCCATGGACGATCATTTCCAGCGTCACCCACTGGTCACCATGATATGTCTTGGAATGGGAAGAATAACAATGTCCTTTATAAGGTTGATCATTCATGAATATTTCTGTTCCGGGAGTGCAGACATTACCGGTTGTCCGCTCGTCTTTCCCGTTTCCTCCCAACATCTGTGCTTCCACCGAAACAGGGAAATCCTGATCTATGGCCATTGATTCGGGAGACTGACAATGAAGCATGGCCCCACTGTTGCGGTAAGCCCATCCGGGACCTCCTTCTACCTGTTCATCCACAAAACGGTACTCAACACGAAGCTTGTAGTGGGAAAATTTCTGTTGGGTGAAAATATGCCCGAAACGCTCACCAAAATTATCATAAGCATCATAACGGACTTTCATTAATCCATCTTCTACCCGGAAAGTATTTCCAAAATTTTCTCCGGCAGGATAGCCGGTAATCTTGACAGTCCAACCATTAAGGTTTTCCCCGTTGAATAATGGTATCCATTCTTCTTTTTGATTTGCAATTGGCGAAAAACCATAATCCAGATGATAATTTGTCCAAAAACGCTTGCGAAGGTTGGTGTTTTTTATTAAGGGCGCCTGCGAATATACATGCATATCTTCTTGACGCAACGACAAGCTAATCTTGCCGTTGTATTGTTCAATATCCATAATCACCACTTCTACCTCTTTACCAAGAGCGAGCTCATGCTTCAAATCTCGCACAACCCCTGATTTACATTCAGAAATATGGATTAGCCCTTGCGTATGTTCGTCAAGTGCCACAAAGGCACCGTAAGGCTGAATTCCCGTTATTTTACCTTTTACTTTTTGCCCAACGTAGTATGACATATAGTTAACCTCTATAAAATATTATATCACGACCATTAATTTCTAGTGTAATTCCCA
>JAISOY010000115.1 GCA_031275285.1 Bacteroidales bacterium
CATTGATGAAACCTATAGCGATCGTTGTGACAAACGCTACAATAATCGCTACTAGACCTGAAACTGCCACATCAGGTTTCATGATTTGCGTCATGATACACAATAAAAGCGACATTGCAGAACCACATGATAAATCAAGCCCTCCAGAAATGATAACGACCGCCTGTCCCATCGTCAACAAAACTAATGGGACAAAGGAGTTGATATTGCTTTTAAAACCAAATTCAGAAAAAAAATTTCCTTGCATGGATGCCGTAATTATAAGCATAACAATAAGAATTATAACTGTTATAGATTCAGATTTTGATACTAACGATTGTATATAGTGTGATAAAATCCATTTTTTTGCTGGTTTTTCCATCATGGTAGTACTCCTAATTGACCTTTATGGATTTGGCGACAATATTATCTTCGCTAATTTCATTACCGGTTAATTCGGCAGTAATACGACCTTCGTACATGATAAGAACACGGTCACAATAACTGACTAATTCATCATTATCACTGGCGTAAATAATCACACTCATGTTCTTTTCCTTAACCAGTTTTATGATAAAATCATAAAGGTCCTTTCGCGCCTTAATGTCAACTCCCTTTGCAGGATCCGCAAGTAACAATACTTTTATAGCAAAAGGCAACCATTTTCCAACAACAACCTTTTGCTGATTTCCACCTGAAAGTGTATTCAATAAAGTATCAATACTAC
Organism: Bacteroidales bacterium; assembly: GCA_031275285.1. NCBI lineage: Bacteria > Pseudomonadati > Bacteroidota > Bacteroidia > Bacteroidales > Bacteroidales bacterium. Next base: position 707 of record JAISOY010000115.1, read on the forward strand.
TGGTTTTAATGGATAGTGCTTTACAAATTTCTTCCGCTTCCCTCCGATACTTTTTCTTTGGAGTAAATAATGGTTGATGAGGTAATCCTAACTTTGGAAATATCATATTAAAATAAATTGATTTATCGAAAAAAACCCCTTCTTTTTGGCGGTCACCCGGAACAAGCATCATTCCGGCTCGTACTGCATGTGATGATTTTGAAACTAAAATTTTTTTCCCGTTTATATGCACATCACCTTTAGCCGCCTGAAAGTTTCCAGCAAGAGCAAGCATCAGTTCATCTTGTCCCTGCCCTGCCAATCCTCCAATCCCGAGAATCTCACCTTTTTTTAGTTTAAATCCAACAGATTTTAAGTATTTCCCATAGTTTAAGTTATTTACCTCAAGAATATATTCATCTTCGATTTCATGGTACTCTTTTACGACCTTGAGACTTCCGGTTTCACCTATAATCAGATCAATAACTGCATCTGCATTCTTTTTTTCCAGCGAGAAATCAATATTTCCGGCATTTTCTCCGTTACGAAATACCGTAATATTATCACAGATTTCCATCACTTCCCATATGCGATGAGATGTAAAAACTATCGCAGTACCTTCGGAAGTGAGTTTACGCATAAACTGGAAAAGGTACCGAACTTCTAATTGTTCGAGCGCCGCTGTTGGTTCGTCGAGAATTAAAAGTTTGGGTTTCACAGAAATGGCTTTAGCAATTTCTGTTACTTGTTTTTCACCGGGATTCAAGACATTAACTTTTTTGTTAACATTTATGTCTGGCATTAGATTCGTGACCAATTCCTGTGCGAATTTTATTGCATATGTATCATCTAAGAATATCTTTCTCTTCTTTTCCATTCCAAGATTAATGTTCTGCCAAACAGTAAGATCGGGGATTAAACTTAAATTTTGAAACACCATTGAAATGCCATTTGCTTTTGCCTCACTTGGATTCTTGAATTCAACTTCTTTACTATCAAATTCAATAATCCCACTGTCTTTTTTTAACAATCCGGTAATAATTTTGGCAATTGTACTTTTTCCAGAACCATTACTGCCCAACAAGCCGGTGATTTTTCCTGCTTCACAGGTAAGGTTGGCATTATTTAATGCTACAACACCACCAAAGGCTTTTCGTATTCCAGTCGCTTTGAGGAGTGCCAAATAAATCCCCTTTTTTCAAAATCAATTTTTCGCACAACACAATTCTCTTTATAATTTACCTCAGAGATATTATCTCTGAGGTAAATACGTGTGATTACAGAAACAACGCATCAGCTTCTGCTACAGAAATATCTTCAGTAAGAAGATAATCTTCCGGTTTATTTTGAACAATATCCCAGAGTTCGTCAAAATTTTCATTAGTATAGAATTGTTTTACTTCGTAATAATAGGTTGCCCCAAATTGTCCACCAAGAACACCAGGTTTAAAGCTTTTACCCTCCGCAATATTAACCGCGATACGAAGTCCACTTACCACAATAGTCGGAGGATTAGGGTTGGAACATATTTTAATATCTACCCCACTATCTATCAGTGTCTTCCATTTACGTGCAAACGCAGTACCACATTCGCCATACATCACTTTGGGTAATTTTCCAAGATCAAGAAATGCCGATAACACACCATCAGCCATTGAATCCTGTGTAAATACCCCGTCAATTTGTTGTCCACCACCGAGAATCTGAGTGGCAGTTTGTTTTGCAACCTGTTCATCCCAACCTCCGGTTACATCCGCAACAAGTCTGATGTTGGGATAATTTTTGAGTGTATCATGAACAGCCTTAATGCGTTGATTATTTGCGGGGTGTCCTTCACCACCGTAAATTTGGATTGTATTTCCGTTACCGAGATTTGAAGCAATATATTCTGCTGTTTCTTTTGACCAATCATAATGATTGATACTGACACAGGTAACACCAGGAACATTTACTTCACAATCTACAACGACCACAGTTTTGTTGGCAGCAACGGCTTCTGATAATACCCCATTCAAATCTGTTGGAGAATTGGGATTTACCACGATGACATTGATTTCAGGGTCATTAATGAAGTTACGGATAATATTGGCTTGTTCTGCAGCATCAAAATTTGTCACATTTTCGACAATTCTGTAGTTTTTGATCCTGCCCTGACTTTTATAGTCCTCACATTGTTCCCTGAATGCATCGGTACCTTCAGTCCGGAAGTTCGTTCCTGACGCACCCGGTGAAAAACCGATAACAAGACCACCGTTGGTGCTCGTACTAACAGCTTCCTTTTTATTACAACTGGTGAAGACCATAATAGTACAAAGCAAAGAAACCCCCAAAATAATTACTCCTCGTTTTTTCATTTTTTCCTCCTGGAAAGGGTTATCTCAACCAAGTTGAGCTTTAGCATATAATCGATTATATATCCTATTACAATAATCTATCATTCTATTTCTTATATGTCAACCCTTTTTTCACTTTTTTTCACTTTTTTTTGTAATTATTTAATCGGTTCCTTTTTTGACTCGTTTTGTCTAATGAAATATTGAAAATATTGCGGTTTAATAGAAATGTATGCTCTCTGTCGCAGAAAATTACTTTATTGCGGTTAACATGAGGTACGAGTATTCGTTACCATGTATTTGCATTATCGATGCCAGGACATAGAAGAATCACCACCGGAAATCCGATTATAAAATACCGGCGTCAATATGAAGGCGCGTATCGTCCAGCAATTCTCAGTTTGAAAAAATAACGCCTTAAATTGGCAAAGTGTGTATTAAAAAGTAGACAATCATCGGGATAAAACCGAAGCAAAACGTTGTTTACAGGCTTTTCTGCCTGAA